>JBAVVQ010000381.1:0-5523 GCA_049697375.1 Rhodomicrobium sp. | reverse complement strand
GGAGAATTATTATTCCACGATGGCCTACGAGGCCGAAGCCGTCATCGCGAACGAGTTGATGAAGTTTGCGATGAGCGGGCTTCTCTATCGCGGGTCGAAGCCCGTGATGTGGTCCGTTGTCGAGCGCACCGCACTGGCGGAGGCGGAGGTCGAGTATCAGGAGCACGCAAGCCCCGCGATCTGGGTGAAGTTTCCTGTTCCTGTTTTGTCGCAAGACAGAACCATCGATGTAAAAACAGCTGAGCACAATACGCTGGCGATGGGAGGCATCGGCCCAACTTCGATTGTTATCTGGACGACCACACCGTGGACTATTCCGGGCAATAGGGCCGTCGCCTATTCTTCAAAAATTAGATATGTTTTGTATGAGGTCACCAGCGCACCCGATGATAATTGGGTCAAGGTAGGTCAAAGGTTTGTGCTGGCCGAAAATCTTTTGAGGGACTTTAAACATGCGGCTCGGATAGAGGCATTAAAACCGATCCGCTCAGTTGATCCGGGTATCATCATCAAGCTTCAGCATCCTTTGCAAAAGTATGGCTATGACTTCGATGTGCCGCTTCTCCCGGGTGAGCATGTCACCGATGACGCCGGTACGGGTTTTGTGCATACAGCGCCAAGTCATGGCGTGGATGACTTCGAGATCTGGACGGCGAGCACGCGGCGATTACGCGAGCTCGGCATTGATGCGACCGTGCCCGATATGGTTGGGCCGGACGGCTATTACCGCAAACATGTGCCGTTGTTCGGCGGCGAGGAGCCGAAGCGCATCATTGACGACAAGGGCCATTTCGGTAAACTCGATGACATGCGCTACGCCAACGCGGCGGTCATCGCGGCGCTGAAGGAAGCGGGTGCGCTCGCCGCAATGAACCCGCGCCACAAGCACGATTACGCGCATTCCTGGCGGTCGAAAGCGCCGATCATCTATCGCAACACCCCGCAATGGTTCATCGCGATGGACAAGCCGAACGCGACGAAGGTGGCCAAGAATGCGACTTTGCGAGACGCTGCGCTCGCCTCCATCGAGGAAACGCGCTTCGTGCCGCCGCAAGGGCGGAACCGGCTCTTCGGCATGATCGAGCAGCGGCCCGACTGGGTCATCTCGCGCCAGCGCGCCTGGGGCGTGCCGATCACCGTTTTCGTGCACAAGGAAACGGGCGAGGTGATCCCGAACGCAAAGTTCAAAGCCTCGAAGGAGCTGCAAAAGCGCGTCTTCGATGCCTTCAAGGCCGAGGGCGCGGACGCTTGGTTCGCCGACGGCGCCGCCGCGCGTTTCCTGGACGGCCTTGTCGATGACGCGTCTCAGTGGGAGCAGGTGCGCGATATTCTCGATGTGTGGTTCGACTCGGGCTCCACGCACGCCTTCGTGCTGGAAATGCGCAAAGACCTGAAATGGCCCGCCGATCTCTATCTCGAAGGCTCCGACCAGCATCGCGGCTGGTTCCAGTCCTCGCTGCTTGAGGCTTGCGGGACGCGTGGACGCGCGCCCTTCGATGCCGTTCTCACCCACGGCTTTGTCATGGACGAGCAGGGGCGCAAGATGTCGAAATCGCTCGGCAATACGGTCGCGCCGCAGGACGTGATCAAGCAATCGGGCGCGGACATTTTGCGGCTTTGGGCGCTGTCTTCGGACTACACCGAGGACTTGCGCATTGGCCCGCATATCATCCAGTCCGCGGTGGATGCGTACCGCAAGCTCCGCAACACGCTGCGCTATCTGTTGGGCAACCTCGCTCATTACGAGCCTGGCTTCGAGGTCGCGCACGCCGAGATGCCCGAGCTGGAACGCTGGGTCTTGCATCGCGTCGCCGAGATCGACGCCGAGGTGCGCGCGGCTTATAACGCCTTCGATTTCAAAAAGGCGTACCGGCTGCTTGCGGAGTTCTGCTCGAACGATCTTTCGGCCATCTACTTCGACATCCGCAAGGACACGCTTTATTGCGAGGCCTATTCGAGTATGAAGCGCCGCGCCGCCCTTTCGGTCTTGAAAACGCTGTTCGCAAGCCTGACAGCTTGGCTTGCCCCGCTTCTCTGCTTTACCGCCGAGGAGGCGTGGCTTGCGCGGCATGGCGATGTGAAGGACGGCTCCGTTCATTTGCAAAGCTTCTTGGAAATCCCGGCTGAGTGGCGGAACGATGCGCTCGGCGAGAAGTGGGAGAAGGTCTGGGCCGTTCGCCGCGTCATCACGGGCGCGCTCGAAGTCGAGCGCCGGGAGAAGCGCATCGGATCGAGTCTGGAGGCCGCGCCCGAGATTTATATCGGCGACAAGGCGCTGGCCGCCGCCGCAAAGGGCCTCGATTGGGCCGAGATCGCCATCACGAGTGACGCCGCGATCAAGACAGGAACGCCGCCTTCGGACGCATTCACGCTCAATGAGGTGGAGGGCGTGGCGGTCGTTCCAAAGCTTGCGGCGGGGAAGAAGTGCGCGCGCTCCTGGCGGATTACGGACGATGTTGGCTCCGACCCGGCCTATCCCAGCCTCAGCGCCCGAGACGCCGCCGCCGTCAGGGAACTCGACGCACGCGTTGGTTAGCAAGTCACATAGAGTCATCCCGGAAGCCGCCTGCGGCTATCCGGGATCGCCGAAAATCCGAGGCTGAGTATGGAACGGTCCCGGATAACGCACAAGCGCGTTTCCGGGACGACAGCAGTATCAGCCGACGATCTCGCTTTCCTGGAACACGAGGTCGATTTCGAGCGCGGCGTTATCCGCGCTGTCCGAGCCGTGCACGGAATTGCGCTCTATGTTCTCCGCGAACTCTTTGCGGATCGTCCCTGGCGCGGCGTTCGCAGGATTGGTTGCGCCCATGATCTCGCGGTTCTTGGCGACGGCATCCTCGCCCTGGAGGATCTGCAAAACGATCGGGCCGGACGTCATGTACTTCACAAGGTCAGTGAAGAAGGGCCGCTGTTTGTGCACGGCATAGAAGGCGGCGGCGTCCGTCTCATCCCAATGCACTCTTTTCTGCGCAATGATACGAAGCCCGGCATCTTCGAATTTCGCGATGATCTTGCCTGTGATGTTGCGGGCTGTGGCATCGGGTTTGATAATGGAAAGCGTGCGCTCGACGGCCATGTGTTCGCCTTTTCGTGAGTTGGAGAGATCATAATCTGGGCGGAATATACAATCCACCCGGGAAGCTGACAGTGCGGTATATCGAAGCCCTGTGGCGGCGGCAAGCTGCCGGAGGAGGCCATGAACAGGTCAATACAGGACTGAGCAGCGTAACCAGGAAAGAAAGCGCCTTACCTCACCCCTCTCTACGCTATAAGTCATGGAAATCGGCAAGACCTTGATCGTGATTGGTGTTGTCCTGATCGGCGCGGGGCTTCTCTGGCTCGCAGGCTCGCGTCTTGGGCTCGGTCACTTACCGGGCGACATCGTCATCGAGCGCGAAAATTTTCGCCTCTACCTGCCGCTTGGCACATGCCTTCTCATCAGCGTGATTCTTTCGGCCGCGCTCTGGATTATTGGCCGCCTATAGCGGAAATGCGGCCACTTCCTTGTTCTTGATCCCGAGCGCGAGCTTGCCGGATCGCAAGGCGAGCGCCTTCTCCCCGAAGAGCTGCCGGCGCCAGCCCTTGAGCGCGGGGATGTCCGGCTCGTCGAACTGGGCGAATTTCTCGAGGTCCTCGGAGGTCGCGAGCAATCTCGGCGCAACATTCAATTCCGCCGACACGGCCTTGAGCAGAACTCGCAGGAGCTCCACGGCAGCGGAAGCGGAAGCGGGCAGGTCGGCATGAGCAACCGCTCCCCCGACATCGGAGGGATCGCGATCAAGCGCGGTTTCGACGGCGCGCAAAATGGCCTCGCCGCGAGATTTCAGCACCTCCCGGGCCGTGCGCAGCCGCGAAAGCGTCTCAAGGGACCGAGGCGCGTGCTTGGCGACTTCGTAGATGGCTTCGTCCTTGATGACGCGCCCGCGAGGCACGTTGTCCTCCTGGGCGGTGCGCTCGCGCCACGAGGCAAGCTCCATGATGATGGCTCTCGCCTGGCGGGATTTTCCCCCGAGCTTCAGCCGCTTCCATGCCTCCGCGGGATCGAACGCATAGGTCTTCGGATCGATGAGAATTGCGACCTCCTCCTCGAGCCAGGATTCGCGCCCCGTTTCCTGAAGCCTTTGCTGAAGTCTGAGATAGATATCCCGCAAAAAGGTCACGTCGCCGATGGCGTATTCGAGCTGCTTCGCGTTAAGGGGCCGCGCGCACCAGTCGACAGCCTGATAGGTCTTGTCGTGATTGCGTTTCAGGACCTTTTTGACGAGGGACCCGTAGGAAATGGCTTCGCCGTGACCGAGCGCCATCGCCGCCACCTGTGTGTCGAAAAGCGGCTTGGGGATGACGCCCGCCTCCTGATACACGATCTCGATATCCTGACGAGCGGCGTGAAAAACCTTAAGCACCGTCTCGTTCGCCATGAGAGCGTAAAACGGCGTCAGGTCGATGCCGGCAAGCGGATCGGCGATATATTCCGACCCCGGAGCCGCCATCTGGATCAGGCACAGCTTGGGCCTGTAAGTCGTCTGCCGCATGAATTCGGTGTCGATCGTCACGAAGGACTGCCGGCTGAGCAGGTCGCAGGCTTTTCGCAAGTCTTTGGAGGACGTTATAACGGGCGGCAGTTCGGTCATCGGGTCTTTATAGCTCAAGTTGTGGGCTGGCGCATAGAAGGGCCTCGCGTCCTTGACAAATATCGCCGTCCGTGCGCTGGTTTTGCCCAAGATTTGACACGCTCTCAAACGAGAGGGCGAACGTAAGTGTGTCTCTTTTATGCCGCTGCGCCGCTCGCATGATGAAAATCTTTCTAGCAGGCCGGCTTTGATCCAAGAGGATGCGATCTGTGGAAAAAACCGCTCAGCGCGGGCGGGCGAAGTCCGCCATTTCCGGCAAGAAGGAACCGGAAAATGCCGAATCGAAAGCCGTTGAGATCCCAGGTAAAAAGAGCGGAGTAGACGGGCATAGCCCGGAGGCGGAGGGTTCGCTTGGGGATACTCTGCATGCTTACCGCACGAAGACCTGCGGCGCGCTCAGGAAAGGCGATGCCGGCAAGACAGTGCGCGTTTCGGGCTGGGTTCATCGCGTGCGCGACCATGGCGGGCTGCTCTTCATCGACCTGCGGGACCATTATGGCCTCACGCAATGCGTCGTCGATCCGCATGCGCCAGCCTTTGCCGCCGGCGAGAAGGTTCGCGCCGAATGGGTGATCCGGGTCGATGGCGAAGTGGTGATCCGGGAGGGCGATACCGTAAACCCGCATCTGCCGACCGGCGAGGTCGAGGTGCGGATCGTTTCGATTGAGGTTCTTTCGAAAGCGGATGAACTGCCGCTGCCCGTTTTCGGCGAGCCCGAATACCCAGAAGAGATTCGCCTGAAATACCGCTTCCTGGACTTGAGGCGCGATACGATCCATCGCAACATTATGAAGCGCTCGGCGATCGTCTCATCCATTCGCCGCCGGATGACAGACGAGGGTTTCTTCGAGTTCCAGACGCCGATCCTGACGGCTTCGTCGCCGGAAGG
>JBAVVQ010000380.1:0-7484 GCA_049697375.1 Rhodomicrobium sp. | reverse complement strand
ACCTGAACAAGGGTGTTATCGGCCCATCGCGTCAAATGAGCGTGGCAAAGCCTCTCTCAACGCGAGCATCTCGAATGTCAGGGTAACAGAGCAACGGTTCGCGCTTCGGTTGATTTCTAAAGCTTTGCCAGCGCGAAGCGCGCGAGTGCGGGCGCGGTAGGGGAGAGCAGCCATGAGATTTTTTGCATTCATTGGGGTTCTTGCAGTCTTGGCGATCATCGCAGGCGCCGTTTACTTCTTTGGGGGCTTCTACGACATTGCAGCGGCGGAGCCAGATTCCAAGCCCGTGGAATGGCTGATTGGGCGTGTGCGCGAAGCATCCATTGAAAGGCGCGCGCCTACGGCGACGCCTTCCAACCTGGAAGACCCGGCTACAATTCAGGCTGGCGCCCGCGCTTTCGCTAAGCGCGGTTGCGTTGCCTGCCACGGAGCGCCGGGAGTCGACTGGGAGCCATTCTCGGAAGGCATGAACCCCGACCCTGCCGACCTCAAAGATGTTGCAAAGGGGGCGTCGGCTGGCGCGATTTTCTGGGTCATCAAGAACGGCATTGGCATGACCGGGATGCCAAGCTTTGCGCGCATCAAGGTGCAAGACCCCGAAATCTGGGCCATCACGGCGTTCGTCAAGAAGTTCCCGTCTGTGTCCTCTGAAGATTACAAGACCTGGACCAAGGCCAGCGCCAGCGCCAACTGAGCTTTTTCAGCGAAGCCACGGCGCAATGGCCTCCGCCTTCAGCATGTCCTCGTAAGAGGGCCGTGGCCTGACAACAGCGTAGTTTGTGCCCGATACGAGAACCTCGGGCACGAGGCGTCGCGTGTTATAGGCCGACGCCTGCACGGCGCCATATGCGCCGGCGGTCATGATTGCGAGAAGATCGCCTGCGGCGGCCTCCGGCATGGCGCGGTCTTTCGCGATGAAATCGCCGGTTTCGCAAACGGGGCCAACAACGTCGGCCCGAGCGATGTTCCCGTTGCGAAGGGCCTCGCGAACGGGCCAGATATCATGATACGCGTCGTAAAGCGTGGGCCGGATCAAATCGTTCATACCGGCATCGACGATGATGAAATGCTTCTCGCCGCCCCGCTTGGTGTAGATCACCTCCGTCACCAGAATCCCGGCATTGCCTGCGATGACGCGGCCGGGCTCGAACAGAAGTCTTGCGCCAAGACGGTTCGAAAGGGCGGTTACGATCTCGGCATAGTCGCTCGGCAAAGGCGGTTCCCGAAGGTCCCAGCGATAAGGAATGCCGAGCCCTCCGCCGAGGTTCACGAAGGATATTGTGTGCCCATCCGACCTTAAGTCCTCCACCAGGCTCGCCAGCAGGGCGAAGGCATTCTTGAACGGCTCCATATGCGTGATCTGGCTGCCGATGTGCATATGGACGCCCTGCGCGTCAATGCCGGGCAGCGTTCGCGCAAGGGCGTAGAGAGAGCGCGCATCCTTCCAGCGTACGCCGAATTTGTGCTCGGACTTGCCCGTGGAGATCTTGGCGTGCGTTTTCGCATCGACATCGGGATTGATGCGAAAAGCGATGCGGGCGGAAGCGCCGCGACCGCTCGCGACCTCGCTCAGAGCGCGAAGCTCGGCCTCGGACTCGACGTTAAAACCGAAAATGCCGGTGTCGAGCGCAAAGGCCATTTCGGCTCGCGTCTTGCCGACACCCGAGAAGACGATCTTTTCGGGCGGAACGCCAGCCGCCAGCGCGCGATGGATCTCTCCGTCCGAGACCACGTCGGCGCCGGAGCCGAGCCTCGCCAGCGTGCGAATGACCGAGGTATTCGAGTTCGCCTTGATCGAGTAGCAAATGAGCGTATCGCGCCCGGCAAACGCCTCCGAAAACACGTTATAATGCCGCTCAAGGGTCGCCGTTGAATAGCAATAGAATGGCGTGCCGACTTCGCGCGCAAGTGCGTCCAGAGCAACATCTTCGGCATGAAGCGTGCCGCTTCGATAAGAAAAGTAATGCATAGGGGCCCGGTCGATTTAGCGCAAAAGCGGATCCAGGACGAAGGGGCGGTTGGGGTCCGCATTCTTTCCTGATGCATCCTTCGGAACATCTGGAGGCGGGAGCGGACGTTGCAAGTCAGTTTTTTTCCCGCATGCGGCTAGCGCGAGCGCAATGCCCGCAGCCAGAACCAGATTGCGCATTGTGCGAGTCATCTTATTCCCGTAATGGCGCAACCGCCGGCGCACTAGATCAACCCGCCTTTAATCGATTCCGATTAAAGGCGGAAAAGTTGATCGATTCTAAAGTCTTAGAGCAGCTTATTCGCGTCCAAGTGGACGCGGGCTGCTCTAGCCCAAACTGTCTTTACCCCGAAGCCTTTTCCGACTCCAGTGACTTCAGCCAGATCTCCGCCGCTGCGCGCACATTTTGTGGCGCTGTGCCTCCGAAGCTTCGCCTGCTCTCGACAGAGCTGCCGACCTGCAGCACTTCGAAAACCGAGGCGTCGATGCGCGGGTCGATCTTATGCATAGTCTCCAGCGGAACATGGGCAAGATCAAGGCCTGCGTTCTCGGCGGCTTTCACGATACGCCCCGTAACGTGGTGGGCTTCGCGGAAGGGAAGGCCGGCGCAACGGACGAGCCAATCCGCAAGATCGGTCGCGGTGGAGAAGCCTTGCGCAGCCGCATCCAGCATTTTCTGCCGGTTAGGCTCCATGTCTTCGACCATGCCTGTCATGGCGGCGAGGCCGAGCGAAAGCGCGTCGATGGCGAGGAAGGCGGCCTCCTTGTCTTCCTGCATATCCTTCGAATAGGCGAGCGGAAGCCCTTTCATAACCATCAGGAGCGAGACGAACGCGCCCGAAATCCGGCCGGCCTTAGCGCGAACCAGCTCCGCCGCGTCCGGATTTCGCTTCTGGGGCATGATGGAAGAGCCGGTCGTAAAGCGGTCGCTCAAAGCGATGAAGCCGAAGCCTGCGCTGAACCAGATGACGATCTCTTCGGCGAGGCGCGAAAGGTGCGAGGCGCAGATCGCGGCCGCAGCCAGCGTTTCGAGAGCGAAGTCGCGAGAGGAGACGGCGTCAAGCGAGTTCGCCATTGGACGGGCGAAGCCAAGCTCCGCCGCCGTCATGGCCCGGTCGATGGGAAACGAGGTTCCGGCCAGAGCCGCGGCGCCGAGAGGCAACTCGTTGACGCGTCTCCTTGCATCAGCGAAGCGGCCCCGGTCGCGCGCGAGCATCTCGACATAGGCGAGGCAATGATGCCCGAAACTGACGGGCTGCGCCGTCTGCATGTGGGTAAAGCCGGGCATGATGGTGTCGGCATGCGCCGCGGCTTTACGAACCAGCGCCGTCTGAAGTGTCAGGAGCTGGCTGTCGAGACGGTCGATCGCCCCGCGGATATAAAGGCGGAAATCGGTGGCGACCTGATCGTTGCGTGAGCGCGCCGTATGAAGCTTGCCCGCAACCGGGCCGATAAGCTCCTTCAGGCGCGCTTCCACGGCCATGTGGATGTCTTCATACTCGCGCCGAAACTCGAAACGGCTAAGCTCGATCTCCTCGCGAACGGCGTCGAGGCCAGCTATGATCTCTTCGGCTTCCTTGGCGGAGATGATTCCGCATGCGCCGAGCATTCTTGCATGCGCTTGGCTCGCACGAATGTCTTCGGCATAGAAGCGTTTGTCGAACGCAATGGAGGCGTTGATCTCCTCCATGATTTCAGCGGGTTTCGCATCGAAGCGCCCGCCCCACATTTTATTGGCCATCGTGTCATCGCCTGATGAGGCTTAAAGCGAAGCATTAGCGCGCCATCTCGGAGCGCACAAGACTGCCTTTCTAACTATGATGTATGAGACCGCAGCGCTTCAGCCTGCTTGCCACCGCGGGCTTTGTTCCCCAAATTAGCGCCTTGCAGCCCTCGGAGCCTCGGCGGGCGCTTTTGGCGCGCGACCCGCATTCAACAAGAAAAAGCAAATTGTGTGCCAGGCTCGTCCGGCGGTATGTGAAGGAGTAGCTTATGGATACCTTTGTAGACAACACCGGATTACCGAGCAGGCTTATGCATTCGGGAAGGGGCTGATAAGCGTTGAACATGGATGGCGGACGTGACCTGAACAGGAAAAGGGCGCCCCTGAAATATGCGGCTCTGGCTGTACTTGCCCTGTCGGCGGGGATCGCTGCGGCTATGCTATTCCCAGGGGTTGGTGGCAAACTTAAAGACTTTCGAGCGGCATACCTTCAAGACCCTTTAAACAAATTCACGCGCCATGCGGAACCCCAGGTTGTTCCCGACATCGCATTCAATGATGCAGACGGCCGGCCGGTGCGGCTGTCGGACTGGCGTGGCCAGCTGGTGCTCCTGAATATCTGGGCCACGTGGTGCGCTCCCTGCAAAGCCGAGCTGCCTTCGCTGGACAGGCTACAAGCGAAACTTGGCGGAAAAGGATTCACGGTCCTGGCTCTCAGCACCGACCGGGGAGGCCCAAAGGCGCCCGCACAATTCTTCAGCAGGGAAGGCATTACTCATCTGAAGGTCTTTAATGACAAGACCGGGGAGGCCGCAATCCGCATGAAGGAGCCGGGGCTGCCGCTAAGCATTGTCCTAAACGAGGAAGGCCAGGAAATTGCCCGCCTCTTCGGGCCGATGGAATGGGACAGCCCGGAAATGATCGCGCAGCTCGAAGCTTGGAAGTTCCGTAACGCTAATGGCCGGGGATAATCCGGCCATTAGCTTAGGCGCGACTATCAGCCGCCCTTGATTTGGATTTTCTTTTGGGCGCTAACCGTCTCCGGCCGCTTCGGAAGCGAAATGGTCAGCACGCCCTTGTCGAACCGTGCTTCCGCTTTATCCTCGTCGATTGTGTCCGGGAGACGGATCGAACGCTGGAACGAACCGTAGCTGCGTTCCATGACGTGGTAGTTGTCACGCTCGTCGGTGTGCTCGCTCTTCTTTTCGCCGCGGAGGCTGAGCACGCCGTTATGGATGGTGAGGTTGATGTCCTTTTCGTCCAGTCCCGGCAGGTCCGCCTTTACGACGATTTCCTTCTCGTTTTCCTTCACGTCCAAAGTTGGCGTCATGACCTGCGCCCCGGAGAAGCCTTGGCGCAGGCTTGCCAGCGAGGGCGCGCCACCGAGAAAGCTGTCGAAAAGCCGATCCATTTCTGACCGGAAAGACTGGAACGGGTCTTGGTAGCGGGAGGGCAAGCGTCCGCCTTGTCCTTTGCTCGTTACATCGTCAGCCATCGTACTCTCCTTGATGTGCTAACATTCAGCTCTGAACGCTCCATGTTCAGGAGCCTGCCAAAGATATCTAATTCCGGGAGCCGGACATTCAACGCCAGGAACAAGAAACATCATGAATTTAGCGACGAACGAGCGCCGGTGTGAGGCCAGCAACGCCAAAGCGGGCGAAGACCGTTTTCTCAGTTTGCCCGATGGGCGGAGGCTGGGCTACACGGAGTTCGGCGACCCGCTGGGCGTCCCGCTTTGCGCTTTTCACGGCACGCCAGGCTCGCGGTTCATGTTTCGGCTCGTCCATGAACCCGCGCGGCGTCTGGGCTTGCGGATCATCGCCCCCGACCGGCCGGGATTCGGGCTGTCCGATTACCAGGAGAACCGGACGCTCGCCGACTGGGCCGACGATGTCCGCGCTCTGGCCGATAAGCTCGGGCTTGCTCGCTTCGGCGTGGCGGGCATCTCGGGGGGCGGTCCTTACGTGGCCGCGTGCGCCGCGTTGCTGCCGGAAAGGGTAACCGCCGCGGCCCTGGTTAGCCCTGTAGGCCCGCTGCATTCACCCGATGGGCCGGGTAATCTGCCGCCTGCGCAGATCGTCACCTTTCGGCTGTTGCCTCGTATCACGCCAGCGATGGCCGGAGCCTTCTCGATTGGACGCCTAATGTTTCTGAATGCGTCCGATTCCATGTACCGCATGATCATGCGGCGCGCCGGCCCGGCGGACGAACACATCCTCTTGCGGCCCGAGGTTCGGAAAAATCTGCTGGCGGGCGTTATCGAAGGCCTCCGTCCGGGCGTTCAAGGCGTGGTTCAGGAAATGAAAATCTTCGCCAAGCCTTGGAACATCCCTTTCGAAGCGATCAAAGCGCCCGTTCTTCTATGGCAGGGCGCCGCCGACAACAACGTTCCGGTGGCGGCGTCCCTCCGCCTTGCCAGGATCATCCCCGGCTGCGAGTTGTTTCGGATCGAAGGCGCAGGCCATTACTGGATTTTCGACCACGTGGATGAGGTCCTGCTCGCAATCAAGCAGAAGATTACAGGCGTGCAGCCGATCTAGCTCTCGTAAAGCCCCATCCATGTTTCCCATCAAGGACTCGATCAGGATACCGTTCGCGCCGGTCGTCACCTACGGCCTGATCCTGATCAACGCCTTGGTGTTTCTCTACCAGACGTCGCTGAGCCAACAGGACGCTATCAACTTCTCCTACGAGCACGCGCTTGTGCCGCGCCGCTATTTCGACCCCAGCTGGGCGGTCGCATATGGGCTAAATCCCACCAATTACTTTCCCTTCATCGAAGGTGTCTTCATGCATGGAGGCTGGTGGCATCTGATTCTCAATATGTGGACGCTGTTCATATTCGGATCGTCCCTTGAGGGACGCATCGGGCGCCTGCAATTTTTAAGTTTCTATCTTGTTTGCGGGTTGAGCGCGAGCTTCGCCCATGCATTCTTTAATCAGGACTCGGCCGTGCCGGCGCTTGGGGCGTCTGGAGCCATCGCCGGCGTGCTCGGAGCCTACGCCACGACCTTTCCGCGCGCCAAGCTCACCATCCTGATCCTCATCGTCATCATCCCGCTCTTCCTCAAGGTGCCCGCGCTTTTCTACGCGCTCATCTGGTTTGTGTTTCAATTTGCGCAGGGCTTCCTCGACCTCGCCGTGCCCTCCATGGGCGGCGGAATAGCGTGGTGGGCTCATATCGGTGGCTTTGTGACGGGCCTTGTCCTCATACCGCTATGGCGTTTTGCGCCGGATCGGACCTACGATGAATCGCAGCCGCGGTTTGGGCGCCCCGCATCTCCGGTCACTCCAGGGGGGACGTCCGGCGGCTGGACACCCGGGCCGTGGGGGTAGCGCGTATCCGCTTTTGATGGAATCAAAAGCGCGCTCGATCATCGGGGCGACTCGCGTCCGATTTAAACGCACGATGTTCTATGCAAGCCGTCTATAGCTCGGCCGGTTGCAGAGCGGCCATTACTGGCGCCGCCATCGCCTTCTTCTCTCTCACCGTCGTCTTCAAGAAGGCAAACCCCAGGAGCAGCCATACCGCCAGGAGCGGGATGACCTGCCAAAGGCCATCTCTGCCAAAGAAGGCGTGCAGCACTGTTTGATCGAGGTCGCCGCGGAGGAAAGACGGCAGGATCAACTCGCGCAACGGGTTTCCCATCTTCTCGGGACTGGTCATCGTTACCGAGGCGCACATCAGATTTATGATGATGCTTAACGCGAGCAAGGCGAGGATCGCCGTTCGAACAATGACAGAAGCGCGCGCATACCAGATGCCGAGCCCCAAGGCGAGGAAGGGAA
>JBAVVQ010000379.1:0-17276 GCA_049697375.1 Rhodomicrobium sp. | reverse complement strand
CTATTACCCTTGCGAAAACGCCTGCAATCGCGCCGTGCTCGATTCCGCGGTCGGCATCAATTCGGTCGAGCGGTTTCTCGGCGATCTTGCCATATCCAAAGGTTGGCGCTTTGCCGTTCCTCAGGAGCCTTCGGGCAAGAAGGTGCTGATTATTGGCGCAGGGCCATCGGGATTATCGGCGGCCTATCATCTCGCGCGGCTCGGCCACGCCGTGACGATCAAGGAAGCAGGGCCTTTACCGGGCGGCATGATGCGGTTCGGCATCCCAAAATACCGGCTGCCGCGTGAAGTGCTGGACGCCGAAGTGCAGCGCATCCTTGATCTCGGCGTGCGCCTCGAATATGGCGCGAAGGTTGAGAATATTCAAAACGCCATGACCGAAGGCGGCTTCGATGCGGCCTTTCTCGGAGTCGGCGCGCATATCGCCAAGCGGGCCTACATCCCCGCCGGCGCCACGGCGAAGATCCTCGACGCGGTTCAGGTGCTTCGTTCCATGGAGGGTGAGGACAAGCCGCTGCTTGGCCGGCGCGTCGTGGTGTATGGCGGCGGTAACACGGCCATTGATGTGGCCCGCACGGCGAAAAGACTTGGCGCGGAGGAAGCCATCATCGTCTACCGCCGTACACGCGACCACATGCCTGCGCGCGACCTTCAGCTCGAGGAAGCGCTCGAAGAAGGCATCATGATGAAGTGGCTTTCGACGATCAGGAACGTCGAGACCGGCGCCATCACCGTCGAAAAGATGACGCTCGACGAGAAAGGCTTCCCGCAGCCGACCGGAGAATTAGAGACGCTCGAAGCCGATTCGGTCGTTCTGGCGCTCGGCCAGGATGTCGACCTTTCCTTGCTGGACGCCGTGCCGGGGCTTGAGGTGAAGGACGGCATCGTGCAGGTTGGTCCCAATATGATGTCGGGCGCGCCGGGCATTTTCGCGAGCGTGCCTTCCGAACGCAGCGTTACCGTCGCGGTCGGGCACGGCAGGAAGGCCGCGTTGAACATCGATGCGTGGCTTCGCGGCGAGGTTTATAGTCCGCCGCCGGCGCCCGACATCGCAACCGCCGACAAGCTCAACACCTGGTACTATGGCGAAGCTCCAAAGACGGTGCGGCCCGTGCTTGAAATGGCGCGCCGGACCTCGACCTTCGAGGAGGTCGTGCAAGGTCTCGATGAGAGCAACGCGCTCTACGAAGCCCGGCGATGCCTCTCCTGCGGTACCTGCTTCGAATGCGACAACTGCTATGGCATGTGCCCGGACAACGCCGTGACGAAGCTGGGGCCGGGCAGGGGCTTCGAGTTCAAATACGACTACTGCAAGGGCTGCGGAATTTGCGCCCAGGAATGCCCGTGCGGCGCGATCGCGATGGCGCCGGAGGCGATTTAGCTCGCCGGGCGGCAGCGGCGAAGAGCGCCGCATCCTAGCCGTTGAAAACAGGAGGCGATCCGAGCGCCAGTTGGCGCGCCCGGGAGGCGCCGTCGCCTCATCACGATACGCTTAACAAAGGGTTTGGCTTCGTTTCGTAAAACGGCTATATCTAATAATCTAATTAATTTAAGGCTTCAGGAAGAAACGCCAGTGACGACTGCAAGCGTTTTCCAGGGAGCTCCGCCTCTATACGCTGGCGATCGCCTACTTCGAAATGAAAACGGGTTTGACTTTGGCTTTCGACTGAGCGGCGATTGCATCGGCCGTCTTGGCTTGATCCCGAGGGTCGCGACCCGCTTTGAAGAATTTGCTCAACAGCGAGCCTTTCTTTGCTTGAGTTTCGCCGGTGAACTCACTGAGGAGGGGCGCCAGGCTGCGTTTGAAAGAAGCCCCCTTTTGCATGGCCTTTATTCCAAGCGGCGCAGCTTCAGCCAGCTCCCGGCTGTAGGCCATGGTGATGTCGGGGCTTCGTCCGGAGGCGCGCGCAAAATCGGCCTCCTTGAGGCCGCCGTGGGGCGGGACATGATTGACGATATGCAAGGTATGCCGTTCGGGCGTATCGGGACCGATCATTTCGCTCCATCGCGCCAGGTCCCTGGCGCCAGCGAGACTGGCATTGCTGATCAGGAGGCAAGTGCTCGGGATTTTTAGAGCCCAGATCATCTTCATCGCAACACTCGCAGGCACTTCGACGATGGTGAGGCGATAGGAGGGGAGGAGCTTGCTCAAAAGCCAGAGAAACGATTCCTCAGAGATGATGGCTTCGGAGTCCAGCGGCTCGAGCGAGGCGAACAGGCTGAGACGGTTGGTGATGTGCTTCAGGCCGCGCTCGAGAAGAAGCTTGTCCACCCGTTCCGGATGGCCAAGCGCATCGCAAAGCGCGTGGTTCGGTACGGCGTCGAGTTGCAGCGCGGCGTCTCCCGTTTGAAGCCCAAGATCGACGAGGACGGTATGGCGGCGTTTGTTTTCGGCAAGCGACCAGGCAAGGTTTGTCGCAATGGTGGTTGCGCCGACGCCTCCCCGAACGCCAAGCACGTAAACCAGCTCTCCCGTGCGGCGATCGCCGGTAAAACCCTCAGGAAACAGGATCGCTTTGCAGGTCGACGCAAGGAGATCTCTCTGGATTGGAAAGGTGAAGTAGTCGAATATCCCGGCATTCTTCAACTCACGATAGAAGCCGATGTCGTTGCGGTCGCCAATGGCGATGACGGCGACGCTTGGGTCGCATACGTCCGCAATGCTGCGGAGTTCGAATAAAGGGTCTTCGATCCCGCTGACGTCGAGAATGAGGAGCTTCGGCGAGCTCTCTTTTGCCAGGCATTCAGCCGCCGCCGCCAGATTGCCTGTTGTGAGCTGCATATCCTTGATTCCGAGCGCAGCCAGGCACTGGGAGATGACGGGCTCCGAATCCTTTGCGCGCAAGAATGCCCGGACCATGGACGGCGCGGGCCGCTCGGCATCGCCAGCATACGCAAATTCTTGTTCCTTGCTCATCGCGGACAGTCCCCCTGTGTACGACGTCTTAACGCATTTTTCTTGATGCAATCTTAAGTGGTGATCGCCATGCTTTATCAACGCCGTCTTTGCGCCAGTCATTGCAACTTATAATAGTGATTTTGCCGTTACCTGGCCGGATCCAGCTGCGAGCGACACACATGGGAACATTGCAACCGCCTAAGTTGTGGGGGTCAGGTTTCGACCGGCCCGTTGCGATCATGGCGGGACTAACCGCTTGTGCGGTGCTGGTCCGGCTCCCTTTTCTCTTCAATACCGGCGTGGACGAGGCCTTCTATCTCGTGGTCGGGCGTCAATGGCTTGAGGGGATGCCCCCTTATGCCCATTCGTTCGATGTCAAGCCTCCGCTTCTGTTCGCGCTCATGGCCGCGGCTGAAGCGGCGTTCGGGCCAAGCCTTCTGGCGGCCAAAGCGCTTGCCATGGCCTCGGTCTCGGCCACGGCCTATGCTCTGTTCCTGTTCGGGGGGCGCTTCTTAAGCGAACGCGCGGGCGTGACCGCCGCGCTTTTGTACATCCTATCCAGCTTGTCTCTTGGCGGCGCTTTCTCTCCTGCCGAACTCATCTTGGCGCCGTTTGCGGCCTTTGGAATGCTGCTCGGCTCCTTGGTTGCGCTTGGCCGAAGACGGCCATCTATATGGCCTTTGCTCGCGGCCGGTTTCTGCCTTGGCGCTGCGGCCTCCGTGAAGCAAACAGCCATTTTCGAGGCGGCGCCGCTGGCGGCCTTCCTGTTCGTGGGGCGTCCGCCGTCAGATAGCCTTAAGGCAATCGTCTTGCTCGCTGCCGGGTTTGTTATCGTTCCAGTGGGATTTGCCTTCTACTTTCTTGCGGACGGTCATTTCGGCGCGTTTTTCGCCGATGCCGTGGTTGCAGCCGCAGGGCGAGTGAGTGCGCCCCCCGTATCCTTGAGCGCCACAGCTAACGGGCTTCTCATCGGGCTGATGCTGATGCTGCCCATCATCATCTTGGCTGCGGCGGGGTGTGTTTTTCCTGGCGGGCTCAAGAACTTGACGCTTCCATTCCTGGCGGCTTGGACAGCCGGAGCGCTAGCCGGCGTCCTCGCGACGAGGGCGGCGCTTGTCATCTACTTTCTGCCGCTTCTTCCGCCGTTGTGCCTCATGGCGGCGGCGTTCCTCGAGCGTTATGGTCATCGAAGCCAAGGATGCGTGCGCTTTTTCATAGCACCGACTGCGATCGCCGCCGTGGCGGCTTATTCGACGTTCTTCACGGCTCCTTTGCTTTTCGCGGGGCGTGACAATCTCGCCTCGGCCAATGAAGCGGCATTGGCAATGCGAAGCGCGGGCCTCCACGGTGACGACCGCATCCTTGTCGCGGACCGGGATCTGATCGTTTACCTGGCGGCAGGAGCCAATCCTCCGACCGGAATTTTTCATCCACTTCACCTTTTATGCGGCTTCCCTTTGCCAGCGAACGCTCTCGCGGACTCGCTCAAGAGCCGCCCCGCCTTTATCGTCGCGGCAAACCCGCCCTACGCCCGGCCCTGCGAAATGCCCGAACGCCGCCTCCTCCTGGCTAGCGCGCTCAGCCGCGATTACTGCCAACTCGCGCGGTTGGGCAACACCCTGACAGGGGCGCAATCGGGCTCACTAATCGTCTATGGCCTCAAGGCGCGGGCGGGCATGCGATGCTTGTGAAAGACGGCTTTGCTCAGGCTGCCGGCCCTTTCCGCCAGTCGGCTCTATCAGGAGCCTTGCTCCGGCCTGTCGCGATCATGGCGGCGCTAATGGTCTGCGCGGTCTTGGTTCGGCTCCCATTCCTCTCCTATGCCGGCACGGATGAGTCCTTCTATCTCGTGGTCGCGCGTCAATGGCTTCAGGGCATGCCGCCTTACGCCAACGCCTTCGATGTGAAGCCGCCGCTTCTGTTTGCGCTCATTGCTGGCGCTGAAGCCCTGTTCGGACCATGCCTGCTCGCGGCCAAGGCGCTCGCCATGGCCGCCGTGTCGGCGACGGCGTGCGCTTTGTACCTGTTCGGGCGGCGCTTCATTGGTGAACTTTCGGGGGTCGCGGCGGCGCTTTTCTATATCGTGGCAAGCTTAGTGCTGAGCGGCGCCCTCTCTCCCGCCGAACTCATCATGGCGCCCTTTACGGCCTTTGGGATGCTTGCGGGATTTGCCGCAATTGCGCAGCGAAGGCCTCGCCTGTGGTTGCTCGCAGGGGCAGGGGTTCTCTTCGGCGCGGCGGCATGTGTAAAGCAAACAGCCATTTTCGAAACCCTGCCGCTGGCGGTGGTCCTGGTTTTGCGTCGTCCTGCGAGAGACGGACTTCAGGCGCTTGCCTCGTTCGCTGCCGGGGCCCTCGTCGTCCCGGCGGGTTTTGCATTGCTTTTCCTCGCCGAGGGCCATCTCGACGCGCTGTTTGACGACGTCGTGGTGTCCGCGGTGGGCCGGATGAGCGCGGGCTACGTATCCTGGAGCGAGGCTTTTGTGCGGTTTGGCATAGAGCTCATGCTCGTGCTCCCCCTCATCGTCCTGGGGACCGCAGCATGGCTCTTCCGAGGCGCGCTTCGCGCTGAGCCGGCTCGCGCCGCCGTCGGCTTTGTGGCGGCCTGGGCGGCAGGCGCGCTCGTAGGTGTGCTCGCAGGGAAAGCGATGTGCGACTTCTACATGTTGGCCGCGCTTCCTCCCTTCTGTCTCTTGTCCGGCGCGTTCCTGGAGCATGGGATCGCGCACTCTCGCGCAAAAAGGGCGCTTCGGCTTGCGCGGACAGCGGCATTTGCCAGCGTCACGATTTTTTTTGTGACCGTTATTTGCTGCCTGTCTTACACGACGGCCGACAGCATGGCCGCTGATGAGGCTGCTGCAGTGATGCGGAGTTTGGGCCTTCGCAAGGGTGACCGCATCCTGGTTGTGGACCGGGATTTGAGCGTCTATCTCGCGTCCGAAGCAAATCCGGCGGCGCCAATCTTCCATCCTCTTCAACTGCTTTGCGACTTCATATTCAAAGACGCCGCGACCGCCTTGGCGGATTCGCTCAAGAGCCGTCCCGCCTTTGTCGTCGTCGCGGATCCCGCCTATACGCTTGGCTGTGAAAAGCCGGAGCGCCGAGCGTTGCTCAAACGGACTCTAGCTGACGATTACCGCCTTGTCGGCCGCTTCGGCTCCATGCGCGGAAGAGGGCGTGCCGGCGCCTTTGCGCTATACGGACGGCATTTCAAAAGCAGTTAAAACTATCTTTGCATTAAGATCAAAAGGCCCAGCCTCAGTTTGATAATGCAGCAACTTATGCGTGCTATATATGGATAACCGCAACCTGTTTTGCATGGGAGAGTTGGATGCGCCGCTTTTCAGATTTTTGTAGATCCGCTTACACTTGGTCTAAAGTGGAATCGGAGCAAGGCATCGCCGCAGTCGAATATGGCCTGCTCGCCGCTTTGATTGCTGTCGTGATCATCACCGCCGTGACGCTTGTCGGAACGAACCTGACAGGCGTCTTCAATGCGGTGGCGGCTAAGGTCCACAGCTAGAAGTCAATGGCCGGGCCAGGCATGACCGCGATCGCGCCGGGGGAGGCATAAGCCCAATCTCCCGCGGCGCGCCCTTGTTCGCGTCGAGGTCGTCATGAGTTTTGTCATAATACCGAAGATCCTTTGGACGGTCAGTTTGATCGCGCTTTTCCTAAGCGCGGCAAACGATCTCAAGGAACGCATCATTCCGAACGAGCTGGTGCTCGTGATCGCCCTGTCGGGGCTTCTCATATGCCTTACAATGCGTCCCGGACAAATTTGCCTCAGCCTTGTGGCGGGCGCGCTTGTCTTTCTGGCGCTGGGCGTCCTCTGTCATTGCGAGGCCATCGCTGGCGGAGATGCAAAGCTGATGGTCGCGGTAACGCTTCTCGTCCCGCCGGGCGATATTGGAGAGCTTCTGATGGGGATCGCGCTGGCTGGAGGCGTCTTGAGCTGCGTGTACCTGGGCGCGAGTTACATGGTTCGAAACCCTTGCGGTGCTTCAGGAGATGCGCCTCGTGGAAACGCCGTGAGCAGCGTCGCCGAATGGGCGAGGGTCGAAACTATTCGGATCGCCTCGCGAAAACAGGTGCCTTATGCCATCGCCATTCTTGGCGGCGTGATCTGGTGTGTTTCTAGAGAGAGACTCTCATGTTCTTCCGCAATGCCCTGCTTGTTCTAGGTGTTTTCTGCATCCTCGGCGGAGTGGCGATCGGCTATGTGTGGCTGACCAGCCAGGACGCTTCTGTTGAAGTCGCGAAGCCTGAAATGCACGGACCCGAACCCCAGCAGCCTGCCAGGATCGCCGTGATGAGCGCCTCTCGCGACATCGCTTCAGGAACGTTGCTGCAGCCGGGAGATATCCTTTGGAAGGAAATCGCGCCCTCGGAGCTTCGTCCGGGCAACCTTGCCCGCGGTCAGGCTTCAGAGGGCGAGTTCATAGGCGCTCTTGCCAAGCGCGATTTCGCAAATGGCGAGGCGCTTAACGCGAACGATCTTTTGAAGCAGAATGACCGCCGGTTTCTGGCTGCAGCCTTGAAACCTGGCGCCCGCGCCATATCGATTCCCGTCGATGCGACTCAAAGCGCATATGGGCTGGTTGAGCCAGGCAACTACGTCGACGTGATTTTAACGCAAAGCTTGAGCGATCAGCCCGGCGACGCCAAGCGGAAGGTTGTAGCCGAAACCATTCTGCAGAACATTAGAGTCATTGCGGTGGACCAGACGCTCACCCAGCAGGCGAGAACGTCCTTGGCTACTGTGCTCTCAACGGAGCCCCGGCTTCCGAAAACGGTGACGCTTGAACTTACGAAAGAGCAGGCCGAGAGTGTATATGTCGCGTTGCAGCTTGGGCGCCTTCAGTTTTCCCTACGCTCCATCGAGGAGAATCCTAGCGCGGCAGCCGACCATGCGGAGCATCGAACCGCGACCTGGGCCGGCGATGTCTCGCCGGCTTTGAGGCAGATGCCTCATGCCCCTTTGCAAGGCCCTGCAAGCTCTCTTGAGAGCGCCATTCGGCGGCCGCCCGGCTTTCTTCAATGACGTCCCAGCGAGAAAAGGCTGCGAACCTCTACTGCTTCACAACTGAAGCGGCGAGGCGCGGCCTGTAATACGAAGATGCCGTAAAGGTCAGGCCGCCCGTCAGGAACTCTCCGATAGACGGTGTATAGGGGTATGCCACCCGTCCGATGATCACGCTCTGGCCCGGGTTGAGAAGCCCGGAAGGGAGCCCGGTATAGGCGGCTCCGGTTGCTGTGCAATTTGCTGAACTCGATAAACTGCTCCAAGAACAGCTCCACTGAACGGTGACTTTACTCTGCGTGTCTTCCGCGACGCTCGTGATCGTAAGTGTCAGACCAGTCGAGGAGAAGGGCAGCATCAGCTGCGCCCCGATGCTGGCGATATCGTTGAGATCCGATGTCGTGACCGTCTGGGACTGCGCGACGAGGTCCGCAGTCGAGTTCGCAACGTTCTGCACGCGGCGCTTGACCGTGAAGGCCTGGCTCATTTCGACCATGCCGAGGAATATCAAGACCAAAACCGGGAATATGATCGCCGACTCAATGGCGACTGAGCCACGCTCATCGGCGCGCCAACCGCCCGCTCTTCGCCGTTGTGCGATTGGAACGGCGCCTCTTCGGAGAAGCCATTGTCCCGCCACCATTCGCCACCGCCTGAGTTCAGGAATAGGGTTCATTGCGAAATGCGAAACTACTCTGAAGAAGGTAGTTGCCGTCCCCAAGATTCGCGAGGGTCGCACGGGTGAGAGGGGTTGTCAGAGGCCACTCGTAGAACGCGACAAGGAACACGATGGCTCCTGGGGCGCCCGGGGAATAGTTAAAGTTTGATTGAAGCCCGCCGTTCTGGTTGACCGCACTTGGCGAGGTGATCCCGGCGAATGTCGAAAACGTTTGCACGCTGAGTTGCACCTTCGTGGCGCAGTTCGAGAGGATGACGACGTTCTGGCAAAGCTGCGACCGCAATTGATCGACGGTGTACCCTGAGGTCTGCGCTTGACCCGTCCGGACGAGCCGGGCTGCCGCGGCCGTGGCGTTTTCGAGCTCGTAACCGGCCCAGAAGATAAGGCCCACCTCGATGATCCCTATGATCAGCGTAAAGAATGGGATAGCGATAACTGCAAATTCCACCAAGGTGACGGCGGTCCGCCTACGGAAAAAATCGCGCAAGGTCCGCGTGAAAAAAGGCTTCGGCCGAGTATGAGCGCTATCGCGATTATGACTTCCCGGTTTCACGTTCAGCATTCAAAAACCAAAATGTTTCTTTCTCTCGCGCGCGTCCAGCCTGACAACGTCAGGAGGAGGTTGGCATTTGGCAACATACAAGCTAAACGTGTGCAATCCACATTTTTCTATTCGAGACTTGCGCAGGTTGCAACCATGCCTGGAAGCATCGTCAAAAAAGCGTTGGGTCGCGGCGAGGACGAGCGCGGCGTCATTGCGGTGTTGTTTGCAATCCTGATCCTGCCGCTGATGACGGTCATGGCTATCGCCATCGACCTGAGCCAGTTCCTGGTCATGAAGCAGCAGTTAAGGTCGGCGCTCGACGCGGCGGCCCTCGATATCGCCCAGCAGCCGACCCTTTCAAACGCCGCAGCAACGAGCGAAGTTCAAGCCTTCATCACCGCCAACTATCCCGTCTTGTCGGTGATTGGGCGCCTGCAGTCGGTGACGGTCACGCGTGCGACGACGTCTGTCGTCATTACCGCAACCGCATCAATGAACACGAACTTTCTGCAGATCATCGGGTATAGCACGCTCGGGGTCACGGTCAGCTCGCAGAGTTCCGCGACGCTGAACAAGCTTGAAGTCGTCCTCGTGCTCGACAACACCGGCTCCATGAGCAACACATACGGCAGTATGTCGGGAATCGATGGGCTTCAAACCGCCGCCACAACGCTCGTCAATACGCTTTTTGCCAGCGACCCTACGCTGCAATATGTGAAGGTGGGGATCGTTCCATTCACGGCTACTGTGAACGTGGGTACTCAATATGCGGCGGCTTCCTGGCTCGATACCACTGGGGCCGGCTCGCTGACACGCGAGAACCTGAATGTGCCCGTTGCCCAAGGTCTGATCCAATTCGCGACAAAACTGCAGAACGCGAGATGGGGCGGGTGCGTGCGCCAGCGAGCAGAGCCGTATGATATTCAGGATGTCGCGCCTACCGCCAGCTTCCCTGAAACGCTATACACCCCCTATTTCGCGCCGAGCGAGCCCAGCGGCTTATACAATCACTATTTGCCGGACGGTTCTTTTGCGATTGGGACGACCCAGGCCCAGATCCAGTATAGCGTAACCAAGTATACGAATGGCTCTGTTCAGAATTTACCTGACTACGGACCGGGTTTCGATTGCACGGTTCAGCCAGTAATTCGTCTTACGAATGACAAAACGGCCATCCTCAACGAAATCAATGCTATGGATGCTGGCGGCGCTACGGTCGTGCCGGCAGGCTTGATGTGGGGATGGCATCTTCTCTCGCCGAATGGGCCGTTCGGGGATGGCGTCGCCTATACGAATATCCAGACGATCAAAGCCATTATTCTTGTCACTGACGGGCAGAACGATGTGCAGCTGAGTGGATCGACCACCCCGACCAATGGCTTCAATAAATCTGTCTATAGCGCCTATGGTTACGGAAGCGGACCGCACCTTAACATTCTTGCCCTGCCTGTATCTAAGGTCGGTGTGCAGGATCAGAGCAACTATAATATCGATCAGAAAGAGATCCAGCTCTGCAACAATATAAAGGCTGTAACCGACGCCTACGGAAATCCGGGACGCATCAAGATTTACGCAATCGGATTCGGTAGCTCTATCAATAGCAATGCTCTGTCGCTCTTGTCGCAATGCGCGAGCAGTTCATCGAACTATTTTTATAACCCGACGTCGGACGCCTTGATCGCAACATTCCAAAAGATCGCGACCGGGCTCAACCAACTCCGCATTTCACGGTAGGCGCGCCAGCTTGATCCCATCACGTGGGAGAGACCCGTTTCGCGCCGGGCCTGGCGCTATCCGTAATCCCCGCAATCCACAACCAAAACATCTACCCTAAGTTGTACATGGGGAGAGAATCAAAGCACGTATCGGACCTGCCGCTGTCCGGCATCCGGCCGATAAAAGCAGGCTGTGACGGGCAATTGCGTTCAAACTTGGTAGCGGCGAACTGTCCAGCTTTGGGCGCGCAGACATCGATCTGGCGCAGCCGGCAGAGCGCTTAAAGGGACTGAGATATGTTGTGGACGTTCGTTGACACGTTTATGCGTTGCGCAAATGGCGGCTGGCTAAAGCGGCTTTCGTATAGCGTGATTCTTACCGTTGCGGCCGCCTGTTCTGGAGCCGCAGACGCACAATCCCAGGGGCTGAACGCTGTCGACGGCGCTCCCGTCCGCCGCCTTCAAGTGACCCGCTTCAAATCCCGCACCTTCACCTTGCGCACGCCGTTCTCATCGGCGGTCGTCGGCTCTCCCGAAATCGCCGATGTGCTGCCAATATCCGACCGCGTGCTCTACGTTCAGGGAAAAAAAGCGGGCACGACCAACGTATCTGTCTTCGGCCTCGATAAGAAACTGATCGGGGTTCTCGATGTGGAAGTCTTGCCGGACACACAAGCGATTTCAGAGAGAATCCGTGGCGACACCGCAAGCCGCGGCATCCGCGTGTCGAGCAGCCACGAACAGATTGTGCTGACCGGAGAAGCCAGCAACTCCGTCGAAGCCGAACATGCCCTGGAAATCGCGAAGAGCATCTCCCCCGAGACGCCCGTCATCAACTTGATGAAGGTTGCGCCGAGTCAGCAGGTGCTGCTCAAAGTTCGCTTTCTCGAGGCGAGCCGCAGCGCGGAACGCGATCTCGGGGTGAACCTCTACTCGGCTAACAAGGCCGGCACGAGCGGCGTCAACACCGGCACGAGCCTCCTCAATTCATCCACGGCGACGGGCCTGCCTCTGTTGACAACCATTGCAGCGCTGACCGGCGGGTCTGGCGCTTCGCCGTTCGTGACAGCAATCAGCAAGTTCGGCAATGTCGATATTCTGATTTCCGCTCTGGAAGAGAAGGGGCTCGTGCGTGAACTGGCTGAGCCGGACCTCGTCGCATTGTCAGGGGATACGGCAAGCTTTCTGGCTGGCGGCGAGGTTCCCATACCCGTCGTTCAGCCATCATCGGGCGCGACACCGACAATCACGGTCGATTACAAGCAGTTTGGCATCCAACTGACCTTCATGCCGACCGTCCTCGCAAATGGCATGATCAATCTTCGGCTCACGCCGTCGGTCAGCGAGCTCGACTATGCGAACGCGATCGAGAACCAGGGCTTCCTGATCCCGGCGCTGAAGAAGAGAGAAGCCCGCACGACGATCGAGCTGCGCGACGGGCAAACCTTCGCCATTGCTGGGCTTCTGCAAAGCGAAGGCTTGCGGAATATCTCTCAGGTTCCCTGGATTGGCACTGTGCCGGTTCTTGGCGCGCTCTTCCGCAGTTCGGCTTACCAGCAGAAAGAAACGGATCTGGTTGTCATCGTCACCCCGCACCTCGTTGCGCCCATCGTTCCCGGGCAGCGGGTTGCGAGCCCTCTGGACCACCATCTTCCGAGCAACGACATGGATTTCTTCCTTCTGGGTCAAACCGAGGTCTCGAAGAAATACACCGAATATGTGACGTCCGGCGGCGGTTTGGCTGGGCCTTACGGTCATATCGTTCCCCTGGGTGATTAAGTGTTCAGTTGAGCGGTCAGCTTTGAGTGAAAAGGTTCTCCACATGTTGAAATCAGTCGGCTTCGGCACTCTGGCATTCGCAGCGGCGGCCTCCGCCGCCCTGGCGGGCGATCAGACCTTCGAAGACTTTTTCGGCTCCTACTTTCATAGAAGCGATACCATCGCGCTTAGCGCGGGCGACGCCAAGAATGTCAATGCGATGTCGGAAATGCTGGACCCATGGCCGCCCTATGTCAGAAATCGCAGCATACCGGCCAATGGCTCCCGCATGACGGGCGCCATTCAACGCTATGAGGATGTCCGCAAAATAAAGGAGGCTGCGCCGACCTTGCCTCCAGAGGCCATCAACCCGATCGGATTCTCTAACAGCCAGGCAAAGTGATGGACGCGCGTGTGACCCAAGACGCGCCTCAAGCCGCCTTCCGAGCGAGAGGGCGTCTTTTTGCGTGGAGGCACGCCTTGGCCGTGGTGGCTCTTGTGCTCTCGGGATGTGGCTCAATGAGCGATGGCGCCGGCGCTCCCACGACGCTCACCGTTCAGGAGCCAGCCAGCGAAAAGTACTTCCCATCCGATGAGCCTTACCGGCTGGGAGCGGAGTATTTCAATCGCGGGGATTATGGGTTGGCTGAGCGCTATTTTCGCGATGCGGTGGAGAAGGCGCCGGAGGATGGCCCGGCCTGGGTGGCGCTTGCGTCCAGCTACGATGGGCTGAGACGTTTCGATCTCGCGGATCGGGCCTATCAGCGCGCCATCGAACTATGCGGAGAAACGGTCCAGATCCTGAACAATCAGGGCTACTCACAAATGTTGCGGGGAAATCTGAAGTCAGCGCGGAAGAAGTTTCTCCAAGCTGCCGCGCGCGATCCGGGTAACCCGACGATCCTGAACAATATAAGGCTGCTGGATGGCAGCTCTCCCTATTTGGGGCCTCCTCCCTGGCAAGCTCAGGTTCAATAAGCCGACGGGTCAGCGAGGGGCCACCCTCTAACCCGATTTGAAAGTATCCAGGATTTTGATGACGGCCGGGCCGCCGACAATCAGAAATATCGTCGGCATGATCAGCAGCATGACGGGAAATGTCATCAGTCCCGGCAGGCGGTTGGCGCGTTCCTCCAACCGCAGCAGCCGGTCGTTTCGCATCTCGATGGCGGCCGTGCGCAGCGACTGCGCGAGGGGAGTGCCGAAGCGCATGCTCTGAGACAGCGTACCGACAATCGAGCGCAGACTTGGAAGATTGACACGCTCCGCCAAATTAAACAGCGCCTGATCCCGGTTCGGAAAAATGCTGATCTGCGCCCAGGTGAGCGCGAGTTCGCCCGCCAGAGCCGGCTGCGTCAGACGCAGTTCGCGAGAGACGCGCTGAAGCCCGCTTTCGAGGGAGATGCCAGCGTCGGCGCATATCGCCAAGAGTTCGACCGCATCCGGGAGGCCCAGCGCCACCGCCTTGCGGTACCGGCCCAAAGCGATCCGGACGACCATGATGGGAACGAACCACCCGGCCGCGGCGCCGATTGTTGCGATCAGCACAGGCAGGGGCCACGTCGTCCGGGAGCCAGCCAGATAGCCGAGACCGGCAAGCGCCACGACCGCACTCAGCCTGAAGAGCGTGAAGTATAAAATCGCGGCATCCGGGCCGACATGATACGCGCCGAAGAAGCGGGCGATCTGCCGCTGCTCCGGCACAGAAAGGCCTTGCGTTCCCTCTTCGAACTGTTGCTCCTCGCGCGCTGCAGAAGAATCGGAGGCCAGTTCCGCGGTTTCAGGCCGCGGCTGCACCATTTCGATACGCCGGGTCAGCGCGCGCGGGCGCAGGCTCATGCTCGAAAAGATCAGGACCAATCCGCCAATGAGAATGGCGGCGACGCCCAACAAAGGCGCAATGCGTCCGAAGGCGGAGAGATGGGCGAAGAACGGTTGATGCATGGCGCTACCTCCTCAAATCACGGCCCTTCGACGCTTTGCATCATGCGCCTCATCACATAGCCGGAAAGCAGAAGGCCAGCTATGCCACCCGCGAGGATGGCGTGGCCGCGGGCATCATTGAAAAGAGGCGTGAGATAGCCGGGCGAAACCACGAGGAGCGCGGCTATCGTGACAAACGGCAGCGCAGCCAGCACATAGGCCGAAAAACGCACTTCTGCAGTTGCAGCGCGGGCTTTTAGCATCATGGCTCGCCGGTTGCGCATCATCTGAGCGAGCGTTTCAAGGGTGGGAAGCAGGTTGCCGCCCGCGGATTGTTGCAGGAGAACAGCGACCGCGAAGAATTGAAAATCCGGAAGGAGAATGCGTTGACTGCTGAGCCGGAGAGCGTCATCGAGCGGCATTCCGATCCTGAGTTGCCCGGCGAGAGTTGCGAAGACAGCATCCACTGGCGGCGCAGCCTCCTGGCAGACCAGTTGAAACGCTGAAGTAACCGGAAGGCCGGCCCGCAGCATGCGGCCGACGGAATCGACAGCATCTGGAAAAAGAGTGGAAAAAGCGAGCTCCATGCGGGTGCGCTCGCGGATGACAGCCATGCGCAGCCCGAAGTAAGCGCCAAGGCATGTCGCCACCCCCGAGAAGGCGAACGGAGCGCGGATCAGGCTGTGAAACGCAAACCAGGTCAGAGCAGCGGCGACGATCGTGAATATCGCAAGCTTCCCTGAATCAGCATCGAGCTTCCATGGATGATCGCTGCTCAAGAGGAGCAGCCGCTCAAGTTTCAGGAAACCGGCCTCTGGCTTTTCCGATGAGCCGAGGGCGACTTCGGGCTCGACGCTTTTGGACGCCAGGGGAAGGAGGCTTAGACGTTGTTCGAGTTCAAGCCGCTTTCTTCGCGTAACCGACAAGGCTACGCCAAATATCAGCGCTCCGCATATCACCAAAGCTAACAGCAAGACAGGCAGCAGCATGCTTAACCGTTCCACCTTTTCTGGACGCCGATGGCGTCGAGCAACTGGTCTTCGAGGCCGAAATACCTGATGCGGGAAATGAAGCGCGGGCACACAGGAGTCGCCTTGAATTCGCCGTCGATGCTGCCTCCGGGCTTTTCTCCTTTGTATTCGAAATGAAAAAGGGGGCCGAGAACGATAATCTCGCCCTCCATTCCAACCACCTCCGCAACTTCGGTGACGCGGCGGGCGCCATCGCGCATGCGCTCGGTGTGAATAACAACGTCAACCGCGCTGGCGATTTGTCCCCGTATGGAGCGGACAGGGATATTTGGGTTGCCCATCAGAACCATGTTCTCAAGACGCGCCAGGGCATCCCGAGCGGAGTTGGAGTGCACCGTGGACATCGAGCCGTCGTGGCCTGTGTTCATGGCCTGCATCATATCGAAAGCTTCGCCTCCGCGGACCTCGCCGACGATGATGCGGTCGGGCCTCATGCGAAGCGCGTTGCGGACGAGCCCCCCCTGGTCGATCCTGCCGCGGCCTTCGAGATTTGCGGGCCGCGTTTCAAGCTGGATGACATGCTTCTGCTGCAGTTGCAGTTCGGCGGCGTCCTCGATCGTGATGATGCGCTCCCCTGGGTCGATCATGCCGGAGAGCGCATTCAGCAATGTGGTTTTGCCGGAGCCGGTGCCTCCCGAAACGATGATGTTCAAGCGGCAGTGCGCAAAAATCTCAAGAGTAGTTGCGAGCGGCAGCGACATCGAGCCCGCCGCCGCCAGATGCTTGAGGCTTAGGATTTTCTGCGAGAACTTCCGGATTGATATGGATGGCCCTTTCAGGCTCAGCGGCGGAATGATCACGTTGACGCGGCTGCCGTCGGCGAGGCGTGCGTCGAGCATGGGACTGGATTCGTCGACGCTTCGTCCGACGTGGGATGCGATGCGCTGCGCCACGTGCAGAACATGCGCATCATGGCGAAACCTCAGTCCGGTGAGTTCGAGCTTGCCCCGCCTCTCCACATAGATCATGTGCGGCCCGTTCACGAGGATGTCGCACACTGTGGGATCGTGCAGCAGCGGTTCGATCGGTCCCAAACCGATCATTTCATCGACAATGTCGCGGGTCAGCACGTCCTGTTCGGTCTGGTTCAGAAGCAGCTTTCGCTCATTGGCGACCTCCGCCACGAGGCTGTTCACGAACGCCGTCAGCTCCGGCTTGTTCATGCGCACCGCGATGACCGGCTCGATCCGAAGCAAGACTTGATCGCGAATAAGGTCGGCGGTCTTGAGTGCGGACGCCGCCATCTGCGCGGAGCCAGGAACGGCGACACGGGCGGGCGATATGGCGCCCGCGGCTTGTTCTGCCGGTATCGTTCTCTTCCCGAAAGAAGTCATGGTTACGCGCCCGATGTGGAACCCGTCCACTCTAGAAGGGCAGCGGTTAATTTAGGACAACTTCACAACCAAAGATTGAGCGAAGCTCGATGTCTTTCTGGCAACAGCCAATAAAATTACATCGGCAGGTTTTCGCTCGTAAGGATCGCGCCTCCTGAACCTGCTAGCCAGCCCGAGCATCGCGTTGGGGTGCGCCCGTTCCAGGGCGCATTATTCAAAATCCTTAATTGGAAGTTATCCATGAGAAAAAGGTCATTGAACCGCTTCCTCACATTAGGAATCGGACTGTTCGTAGCCGTCGTCCTTTCAGGCGGCGCGTCGGCGCAGTTTGCTCCCTCGAACTTGCCAACGCATGGAGCGCCCACACATTG
>JBAVVQ010000378.1:0-2903 GCA_049697375.1 Rhodomicrobium sp. | reverse complement strand
GTCCTTGACCGTGCCGTTCTTCAAAGACCTTGTGATCCAGCTCGGGCCAGTGCTGTTCGTTTGTCTTGGGATTTTTGTCATTGTGGGCGCGGGCAACGCGGTGAACCTGACAGACGGACTCGATGGGCTCGCCATCGTGCCGGTGATGATTGCGGCATCAGCCTTCGGGGTTATCTCGTACCTCGTAGGGAACAAGATTTTTGCCGACTATCTCCAAATCCACTTTGTGCCGGGCGCAGGCGAATTGGCGGTGGTCTGCGGGGCGCTTCTCGGCGCGGGGCTCGGATTCTTATGGTTCAATGCCCCGCCTGCCATGATCTTTATGGGCGATACGGGCTCGCTTGCGCTCGGCGGCGCGCTCGGCTCCATCGCCGTCGCCGTCAAGCATGAGATCGTTCTCGCCATTGTTGGCGGATTGTTCGTGCTCGAGACCGTTTCGGTCATTGTGCAGGTGCTGTCTTTCAAACTGACGGGCAAACGCGTCTTCCGAATGGCGCCGCTGCACCACCATTTCGAGCAGAAGGGCTGGGCCGAACCGACCGTTGTCGTGCGTTTCTGGATCATTGCCGTGATTCTTGCCCTCGTCGGGCTGACCACGCTGAAGCTGAGGTAACATGATCGAAGCGCACTCTTTGGCGGACAAGACCGTCGCCGTTTTCGGAATGGGACTATCCGGGCTGGCGGCGGCGCGCTCCTTGCGCGCGGGCGGAGCTTCGGTTTTAGCCTGGGACGATGGCGAGAAGGGACGTGTGGCGGCAAAAGCGGCGGGCTTGCCCCTTGTCGATCTGAAAAACACCGATTGGAGCGCAATCGACGCGCTTGTCCTTGCCCCTGGAGTGCCGCTTACCCACCCGGAGCCGCACTGGACCGTGAAGCGTGCTCACGCTCATGGGATCGAGATCATTGGCGATATCGAGATTTTCATGCGCGAGCGCCGGCGTGCTGGCGCCGTTTCGCCCGTCATCGCCATTACAGGCACGAATGGAAAGTCCACCACAACCGCGCTGACCCACCATCTCCTTGAAGCGGCGGGGCTTGATGCGGTTCGCGGTGGCAATATCGGCGCCGCCGCTCTCGACCTCCCTCCCTTCAAGGATGGGCGGCATTACGTGCTGGAATTGTCGAGCTATCAGATCGACCTGACCCCAAGCCTCGATCCCGACGCGGGCGTCCTCTTGAACATCACGCCCGATCATCTCGACCGGCATGGAACGCTCGAGAACTACGCGGCAGTGAAGGAGAAGATGTTCACGCAGGCGGACACAGCGGTGATCGGCGCAGACGACGGCTTCTGCGACGCCATCGCGGCGAGAACTGTCGCACGCAGCGTGAAAACCGTGCGGATTTCAGCAGGTCATCCGGTTCGCACCGGCATCTACGCTGAAGGCTCTGAACTGTTCGAGATGGCGGACGGCGTTGTTACAAACCGTGCTCAGCTGGCCGGGATCGGCTCGCTCAGAGGTGCGCATAACGCGCAGAATGCAAGCGCAGCATTGGCTGCGGCACGGACCCTCGGGTTGTCTTGGGATAAGCTTGCCCAAGCGCTTCGGACATTCCCGGGCCTCGCCCATCGCATGGAGGAAATCCGGCGTATCCGGCATGTCCTCTTCGTGAATGACTCGAAGGCCACGAACGCCGACGCGGCCGAGCGGGCGCTCTCGAGTTTCTCCAACATCTATTGGATCGCGGGCGGCCAGCCGAAAGCGGGTGGCATCGAAAGTCTCGCGCCTTATCTCCCGCGCATCAGGCAAGCTTACCTGATCGGCGAGGCCGCGGAGGCGTTCTCAAAAACGCTCGGCGGCAATCTGCCCTGCACTATCTCGAAGACGCTGGACAAGGCGGTGGCGGACGCCTCGCGGGATGCGCTTTCGGCGCCCTGCGCTGATGCGGTGGTGCTGCTTTCGCCGGCCTGCGCCTCTTTCGATCAATTCCCGAACTTTGAAGTTCGCGGCGATGCTTTCCGTGTCCTCGTCGATGCTCTGCCCGAAGCGCCAGCCAAGGACCGCGCCGCATGAGTTTTTCGCGGGCGGAGCGGGCCGTCGTGACCGATTGGTGGCTGACCGTAGACCGCACGCTGTTTGCCCTTATTCTCATGCTTGCCGTCGCCGGTCTGGCAGCATCGGTCGCGGCCAGCCCTCAAACAGCCCTGCATTTCAAGCTTGAGCCCTTTTATTTTGTCAAACGCCATGCGCTCGGCGTCCTCATCGCGCTCGCAATCGTGTTCGGCGTCTCTTTGCTCAGTCCCGCCCAGATTAAGCGCCTTGCTCTTTTTCTCTTCGTCGGCGGCATCCTCCTGATGGGCGCCACGTTCCTGCAGGGCATTGAGCGCAATGGCGCGGCTCGATGGTTGATTATCGGGGGCGTGTTCCTGCAGCCATCCGAATTCGTCAAGCCGGGCTTTGTCGTGCTGTCCGCGTGGTTGTTCTCGGAAAGCGTCAAGAGGCAGGACATGCCCGCGCTTGAGTTGGCTCTGTTGATGCTCCTCCTTTTTGTTGCGTTCCTCGTCCTGGAGCCTGACATGGGGCAGACGATTATCGTGACGTGCGTTTGGTGCGGTCTTTTCTTCCTATCCGGCTACTCGCTGCGCCTCTCACCCTTGTTCCTGATCGTCATCCTGGCGGGCGTTGCCGCAGCCTACTTCACTATGCCCCATTTCATGAGCCGCATTAATCGATTCGCCGGCGGGACTGCCGAGTCCTTGCAAACCTCCGTGGCGGTCAACGCCTTCCGCGACGCAGGATGGTTCGGGCATGGGCTGGGCGAAGGCTTCACAAAGGCGCGGCTTCCTGACGCCCATAACGATTTCGTGTTCGCAGCGGTGGCCGAGGAGATGGGCATTGCCGCGTGCCTCTTCCTGATCCTTATTTATGGCTTAATTGTCTGGAGAGCCTTAAGTGGCGCGT
>JBAVVQ010000377.1:0-26303 GCA_049697375.1 Rhodomicrobium sp. | reverse complement strand
CTATATGGGCCTTGCGAATATCGGGCTGATTGCGGAGCGGCTGATCGCGCACGGATCTCGTCCCGCTACGCCAGTCCTCGCGGTTAGCAAGGTCGCCACCGCTTATGAACGCCGCCTCTTATCGAGGCTCGACTCAATCGCCCTCGACGTGAGCCGCGCCAAGTTCTCCGCGCCCACCGTATTCATCATCGGCGATGTTGCCGCCGTGTCTCAAATTCTAGGACAACCCTGCGATGCGCTGGCGCATTATCCCGCAGCTGCAGAATAAAATCGGCCCGGTCGTTCTGCTCGCCGCAGCCGCGATTTGCGCCCCGGCGAGTGGCAGCCCGAGGGAGGATGAGCTCAAGCGACTCGTCAGGCAGGACTGCGGATCGTGTCATGGCATGACGCTGAAGGGTGGCCTTGGTAAGCCGTTGCTGCCCGAAACGCTTGCTCCGCTCGATGTTCAATCCACCGCTCAAATTATTTTGGGCGGAATCCCTGGTACGCCAATGCCGCCCTGGCAGGGAATTCTCAGCGAGAACGACGCGCTTTGGATCGCCACAAAACTCAAGGAGGGCTTTCCTAAATGAAGCGGCGCAGCTTTCTGAAACTGCCCCTCCTTGCAGGGGGCGCATTTGCGATAAATCGTCCTGCCTATGCCTGCCCGGAGCGGATGCGGGGCACGGGCGATCTCGGCATCATTATCGAGCGCGCGAGCGGGTCCGTTTTGGTTGTTGACACCACCGCGCGCAAAACGCTCGGCCGCGTGGAAGGATTGGGCGATCTTTCGCACGCCTCAGCCGTCTTTTCGCGCGACGAGCGCTTCGCCTATGTCTTTGGCCGCGACGGCGGACTGACCAAGGTTGACATTCTTGAGATGGCCATCGCCGCCCGCAAGGTTCAGGCTGGCAATTCGATCGGCGGAGCGATTTCCGACGATGGGCGGTCGATCGCGGTTTCAAATTACGAGCCAGGCGGCGTGAAGGTCTTCGACGCGGATTCACTCGAAGAGGTCGAGAACATTCCCGCCAGTTGGGGCGATGGAAGGCTCTCGAAAACCGTCGGGCTTGTCGATGCGCCGGGGTCTGTTTTCGTTTTCTGTCTCTATGACGCAGGCGAAATCTGGACCGCGGACTTTTCCGGAGGCGGCTCGCCGAAAGTGACGCGTTATGCGGGCATAGGCGCGTTGCCCTACGACGGCATCCTGATCGACGGCCGGTGTTACATGGCAGGGCTGTTCGGCGAGGACGGCCTAACGTTTCTCGACCTTTGGGGCGATCCGCCGCGCCCTCAAAAAATCCTGCGCCAGCAAGGCGCGCCGCGCGACAGGCTTCCCGTTTATAAGATGCCCCACCTTGGAGGCTGCGCGGTTGCGAGCGGAAGAATCCTGCTTCCTGCCGCGGGCCAGCACGAGCTTATCGTGCTCGATGCGGCGAGCTTCCAGGAAGTCGCGCGCGTGCCGATGGCGGGCCAGCCTGTTTTCGCGGTCGTAAGGCCCGGCGGCCGTCAGGTTTGGGTGAACTTCGCGCTTCCGAATAATGACACCGTCCAGGTTTTGGACATCCCCTCTCTCCGAATCGTTCATGAGTTCAAGCCGGGGCCAGCCGTTCTTCATATGGAATTTGTTTCGAAGGGCGCGGAAGCGTGGGTCTCGGTGCGGGACGCCGACCGCGTCGACATTTACAACGCGGCGAACTTTTCGAAGCTGGCGGAGATTTCGGCGCAAAAGCCAAGCGGCGTTTTCTTCACCGCACGCGCCCACAGGCTCGGAGCTTGAGCCGTGCAGCTCTCTAACCTTCAGGAGCGTCTCATCGAGAACTGGCAAAGGGCCTTCCCGCTGGTCCCGCAGCCTTACGAGACGATCGGCGCAGCGCTCGGCGCGACAGAATGCGACGTCATCCATGCTCTGCGGGATTTGCAGTTGCGTGGGATCTTATCCCGCATCGGCGCCGCAGTCCGGCCCAATTCGGCAGGCGCAAGCACGCTGGCCGCGATGTCGGTCCCTGAGCATGATCTTCCAAGGGTCGCTGGAATCGTCAACGCGGAAGCGGGCGTGAACCACAATTACGAGCGCGAGCATGCGTTCAATCTCTGGTTCGTCGTGACGGGTCGCGACCAGAACTCTGTGCAAGGCGCGCTTTCGCGCGTCCGCGATGCATCGGGCTACGGCGTCTTGGACCTGCCCCTTAAGAAGCCCTATTTCATCGACCTTGGGTTTTCGTTGAACGGAAACCGTCGTCCCCAGCGGCGAGAGAATTCAAGCGCTTGCTTGCCTCACAAGATGCTCACGGCGGCTGAGCGCCGGGTGCTGCACGCTCTGGAGGGAGGGCTGCCGCTGGAGACGAGGCCCTACAATGCGATAGCAGAACGCCTGGCCGTGAGCGAAGAAGACCTCATCGCAACGCTTGGCGCGCTCTGCGCCAGCGGCGTGATCTCGCGGTTTGGACTCATCGTGCATCACCGCGCGCTCGGCTTCGAGGCCAACGCCATGGTGGTCTGGGACGTTCCCGACGGCGATACGGACAGCGCCGGCGAAGCCTTTGCACGGCAATCGTTCGTAACCTTGTGCTACAGGCGGCCGCGGCGGCTTCCCGACTGGCCGTACAACCTCTTTTGCATGATCCACGGGCGCGAAAGGGACTGGGTGCTGGACCGGGTTCGGGATCTCCGGACGCTTGCAGGCCCCGCTGTCCGCAGCGCAGTTCTATTCGGCGGACGCTGTTTCAAGCAGCGCGGCACCAGGTTTTCAGCGGCATAGGGGACGCATGCTCGACGCTCTGGACAAAAGGATCATTGAAGGGTTGCAAGGTGGCTTCCCCATATCGGAACGGCCCTATGCCCAGGCGGCGCTCGCATTCGGCATCGAGGAGCAGGAACTGATCGCGCGGATTGCTCGCCTCCTGAAGGACGGCGTCTTAAGCCGCTTCGGGCCGATGTACAACGCGGACAAAATGGGCGGCGCATTTTGCCTTTGCGCCGTCGCCGCGCTGATCGATGAGAAAGAGCGCGCCATCGCGGCCATCAATGCGCATCCAGAGGTCGCGCACAATTACGAGCGGCGTCACCGGTTGAACATCTGGTTCGTGTTGGCGACCCCCGACAAGGATCAGATTTCGAAGGTTGCGCGCGAGATCGAAGAGGAGACCGGCCTTACCGTCTTTTCATTCCCAAAGCTCGATGAATATTTCATCAGCTTCAAAATGGAGGCTCTCGGCTGATGTCCATCGACGCCGTCGACCGGAAAATCCTCGAAGCGACGCAGGCTGGCCTTCCGCTTGCGCCGCAGGCCTTATCACGATGTCGCCCGCAAGCTCGGACTTGAGCCGGAGGAGGTCATGGCGCGGTTCAGGCGGATGCTCAAGGCCGGGATCGTCCGGCGGATCGGGGCCGTACCGAACCACTATGCTCTTGGACTGAAGTTCAACGGCATGTCGGTTTGGGATGTCGACGATGAGCAAATCGGCGTTCTCGGCCCAGCCGTAGGCGCGCTTGAGTTCGTCACGCACTGCTATCGCAGACCAAGGATGCTTCCGGTATGGCCTTACAATCTCTTCGCGATGGTGCATGGGCGTTCGGACGCCGAAGTCCACGACAAGGTTGCGTGCATCGCCGCGCTGCTCGGCAAGGCCGTGCGCGCCTATGACGTGCTGTTCAGTACCAAAATCCTGAAGAAAACCGGATTGCGCGTGACGCAGTGAGGAGCCCATGTTCCGTCTGAGCCAGTTTCTGAAAGAGATTCATGCGCCAACCCCGGTTCTGCCGCGCCGCGATCCGCCTGGGCCGGTGGTGATCTGGAACCTCATCCGGCGCTGCAATCTCAAGTGCAAGCACTGCTATTCGATCTCCGCCGATGTCGATTTTCCCCACGAGCTGACAACAGCGGAAGTCTTCGAAGTCATGGACGATCTGAAGGCCTTCCGCGTACCGGTTTTAATCCTATCGGGCGGCGAACCTCTTCTGCGACCCGACATTTTCGACATCTCTGCGCGCGCGAAAGCGATGAGGTTCTATGTGGGGCTGTCGACGAATGGCGCGCTTATCAATGAGAGCAACATCGAGCGCGTCAAAGCAGCTGAATATGACTACGTCGGTATCAGCCTTGACGGCATCGGCGCCACCCACGACGCATTCAGGGGAAAGGCAGGGGCCTTCGATGCTTCGCTCGGGGGATTGAGGCTTTGCCAGGCGGCCGGGCTCAAGACCGGCATTCGCTTTACCTGCACCACGGACAATTACGCGGAACTGCCCGCCATCCTTGACCTGGCCGAAAGCGAGGGCGTGAACAAATTCTACCTTTCGCATCTGAATTATGGCGGGCGGGGCAACAAGAACCGTGGCGACGATGCGGTCTGGCAGGTGACGCGCGATATCATGACCGCGCTTTTCGAGAAAGCATGGTCTCATGCCGAGCGCGGCATCGAGAAGGAATTCGTCACTGGGAACAACGACGCAGACGGCGTCTACTTCTATCATTGGGTCAAGCGCCGCTTTCCCGATGCGGCATCCCCTATCCGCGCCAAGCTTGTGCAATGGGGCGGCAACGCGAGCGGCGTAAATATCGCCAATATCGACAATCTCGGGAATGTCCATCCGGATACCTTCTGGTGGAATTATACCCTGGGCAATGTCCGGGAGCGGCGGTTTTCCAGCATCTGGCAAGATCGAAGCGATCCGGTCATGGCGGCCCTCAAGCAAAGGCCGCGCCGTGTGGGCGGACGCTGCGGCCTATGCCAGCACTTCGACATCTGCGGCGGCAACACCCGTGTCCGGGCCATGCAAATTACAGGCGATCCGTGGGCGGAAGATCCAGGCTGCTATCTCACCGCAGGCGAAATCGGCCTGGACGCGGAGGGAGAGCGGGTTCGAGTCAAACCATTCAGAGGCAGGGCTCATGAAGCGAAACATAGTTTTTTGCGCTAGCCTTGCCGCCCTCGCCATGTTCCGCGCCGGGCCTCTAGCGGCGCAGGAGGGCAAGGCGTTGTACGGCGAGCACTGCGCTTCCTGCCACGGCTCTGACCGGCTTGGCGGCCAGGGACCGGCCCTCGTGCCGGAGAGCCTCGAACGCTTGCGCAAGGACAAAGCCTCAGAAACGATCGCCAAGGGCCGCGAAGGCACTCAAATGCCAGCCTTTGGCGATGTCATTGGCACGGCCGGAATAGACGCCGTGACGAGTTTCATTTACGCCCCGCTCCCAGAGGCTCCGTCTTGGGGCAAGGAAGAGATCGCCAAGAGTCTCGTTCTTACGCCCGCCGCGGGGCCTTCGCAGCCGGCCTATGCGGGCGACCCGCTCAACCTTTTTGTCGTGGTCGAGGCTGGGGATCATCACGTTACGATCCTGGACGGGGATAAATTCGAGCCCCTTATCCGGGTCAAGACGCGCTACGCCCTTCACGGCGGCCCGAAATTCACGCCCGATGGCCGGTATGTGTTCTTTTCATCGCGCGATGGATGGATCACGAAATTCGACTTGTGGCGCCTTACGACGGTCGCGGAGGTCCGGGCCGGGCTCAACACCCGCAACATCGCCATGTCGAGCGATGGAAAATTCCTCGCCGCCGCTAATTATCTCCCCAACACTATCGTCATCCTCAACGGCGCCGACTTGTCCGTCGCCAAGGTTATTGAGGTCCGCGACATCAAGGGACATGCGTCGCGGGTAAGCGCCATCTATCAGGCGCCTGGCCGCTTCAGCTTTATCGCGGCTTTGAAAGACGCGCCCGAAATCTGGGAAATCTCCACCGATCCTAATGCGAAGCCCGTGGCGCAAGGGTTCGTTCACAGCCACGAGCAGGGCATGGTCGAGGCGCTTCCGATGCAGGAGGGCCTGTTTCCGGTGCGGCGGATGGAGATTGGGGAACCGCTCGACGATTTCTTTTTCGATCCCGCATACCGGAGCCTGCTCGGATCGTCCCGGAGCGGCGACCGCATCCTGGTCGTCAACCTCACGACCGGCCAGAAGGTGGCGCAGATCCCCGTTGGCGGCATGCCGCATCTCGGCGCGGGGATTTCCTGGATGTATCAGGGGCGCCGAGTCCTCGCTGTGCCCCATCTCAAGGAGAGCTTCGTCACCATCATCGACATGAGCGACTGGTCTGTGGTCAAGCGCATCCCCACCGAAGGGCCAGGCTTCTTTTTGAGAAGCCATGAGAATTCGCCCTATGCGTGGGTCGATACCTTCCTGGGTCAAAAGAAGGACCTGATGCACATCATCGACAAAGACAAGCTCGAGATCGTCCGGACGCTGCAGCCCGAGCCAGGCAAAACGGCGGCCCATGTGGAGTTCGATAAGTCTGGCGCCCACGCCGCCATCAGCATCTGGGACATGAAGGGCGCCCTCGTGATTTACGACGCCAAGACCTTCGAGGAGGTGAAGCGTATTCCGATGGTCAAGCCCGCGGGCAAATACAATGTCGCCAACAAGATTGGCTTCTCCGAAGGCACAAGTCATTAAGCTCAAGGAACATACCGCCAATCAAATTGTGGATAACAGGCTTCAAAATGTGACGGTATCAATAACGGCAGGGAGTTTCGTGTTGCAATAAGGTATCTATGTAAATCGGCGCTTTAGGCGCATGACGTGGCGCCTCTTCTGGCGCCATCGGTTGTCAAGCCTATGATTTGTCTGATGTATCGGGTAACGCGAAATCTATCGCCATGGGAAACCTGAGATTTGGAAGTTCGCGAAAGAGGTTCGTGAGGGCGACGGTCACGATCGAAAGCGCCGCGGCGCCAAGCGGCTTGATCGTGCTTGCGAGCGCCGCGGACAAAATAGCTCATGTACACGGTGCTATTGAGGAATTATTTACCAGAACAACCGCACATTCTGGGTGGTTGTACAGAACGCCGCCATTCCAGGCAGGAGTTTAGAGTCCTTCAAGGGCTAACTGTAGCGCTGTCGTCTCCCTTTAAGGGCAAGCTACTCAAGTTGTGGAATTTTTCAGAAAATCAAAAAAAACTTATCCACTTTAGGAATAAATTGACCATTATCGCTGCACTATACAAGTATGAGCTTAAGCACAAGGCATAAAAGCAGGAATTCTGCCGATGCTATTGAATCCCCATTTACAGTTAGCGATTCCCGAAATGGATAATCTTTTCCCGCGTCAACCAGATGATTTCCGTCAAGGTAACGCTGAAGAGGCGCTGCATTCACATTTGATTATCGGCTTCGAGGAGGCTCTCGGCCTTGGTATGCCCCCTATGGAGGCTTTAGGCCATGTGTTGTGCTGGGTGGCCTCGGAGATGGCCCGGATCAGAACTGCGCAAGGTGCTCAGGGCGCGCAAACCGCATTGCCCAAAGCTGATTAGTGCTCGGCAAGTCCATCGGCTTTTCCGGCGTGAGGTGCTGCAACCGCGCTGACGGTATTTCCCGTCGGCAGCGATCGGATCGCCATGAATGCCTTGGATGAAAGCGCGAGGTCCTTTGCGTGTGGCTCGAAGAGAACCAGATCGCATCCGAAGCTCGACACCTTGATTGTGAAAGTTGCGGTTACCGAGCCTCCATCACGAAATCTAAAGGTTGCGTGAGCCTCGCCTTTATGCTCCCTCAACTTGGACTTCCATTCAATGGGCGTGAATTGCAGCGCAAATGACCGTATCCGTCTATAAGAACGACCTGCCGCCGGACCTTGATTTTGGCGGCGCAGTGGCGATCGATACCGAAACCCTCGGATTGAACCCCCATCGCGACCGGCTTTGCGTTGTGCAGCTTTCCTCGGGCGATGGAAACGCGCATCTCGTACAGTTCGAGAAAGGCCGCTACGATGCTCCAAATCTGAGGGAGCTTTTGACCAATCCGCAGGTTCTTAAGATTTTCCACTTTGGGCGATTCGATATCGCTGTTCTCCAGCATTATCTCGGGGTGACGACACGCCCGGTTTACTGCACCAAAATCGCCGCCAAGCTTGTCCGCACTTTTACGGATCGTCACGGTTTGAAGGATTTGTGCCGCGAGTTGCTTGGCGTGGAAATCTCAAAGCAGCAGCAGACTTCGGACTGGGGCCAGGCTGTGCTGACGCCGGAACAGCTGAGCTATGCCGCCTCTGATGTTCTCCATCTTCACGCATTAAAGGACAAACTCGACACGCTTCTTAAGCGCGAAGGGCGTGAAGAGCTTGCTCACGCCTGCTTCTCCTTCCTTCCCTATCGGGCTGAACTCGATCTGAAAGGGTGGTATGACGACTCGGACGTCTTCAACCATTAGCGGTTGAGAAGCCCGGGAAGGCGAAATGCGAAACGGCATGGCATTTGCGACTACGCCCTTTGGAGGAAACAGCGCGCCGCTCGATCGGCGGCCACGGGAGGCGCGCGGCGAAGATTCGACCCGGGCCCGTGAATTCCATATCGCCAAGCGCCACAGCGTGCGGGTCCGCGTGCTCAAGGCGCTCCTTCCCACAGCGGCGGCGGCGATTCTCAGCCTCTATTTGCTTCCCTCGCTTTTCAAAGTCTCGATCGATAACGGCCACGGTACGGCATCCGTTCGCACTGTCACCCTGGAGGCTGGGTCGCTGAAGATGCTGGACCCGCACGTCCGGGGCGTGAACGAAAGGAATGAGCCCTACGACTTCTTGGCAGACTCGGCGACGCAAGCATCGAAGGGCGCCGAGGAGATGTATCTCGATAACATTCGCGGCCGTATGACCGGACAGGATGGCAAGGTCACAACGCTGACCGCGCCGAACGGCCTTCACAACAACAAGGCGGATCAGATGACGTTCAACAATGGCGTCGTCGTCAAGCGTGAGCCTGACATGACCGCTACCTTTCAAACGGCGACCGCGTTCATCAAACAGCAGACCGTGATCTCGAAAACGCCCGTCATCGTCCGCCTTCATGAGAGCACGATTCACGCGGAGAGTATGACGATGTTGTGGGGCGAACAACGGGCGATTTTCGAGGGCAACGTCAGGACCCATCTTGAACGGCAGGCCGAGGAGGCTGCTTCCGGGCGCTCTGAAACGCAGCATTCTTCAGCTGCTGGCTGGGCGGTAGGATCCGCCCCGGCGAATTAATCGCGGAGCACTCTTGGGATGGCGCTATGTCGGCAAGGGGGGAAGTTGAGGCGGCAAGCAGAGGCGGCAGCCGTTCTGATGGCCGTTGCTCTCTTGGCGCTGCCTAGCCAATCACTCGCTCAAACCCCTGTTTCAGGATTCAACGCCCTCGGCGGCGCAAATTCCAAGAAGCCCATCGATATCGAGTCCGACCGCTTGGAAGTCGACGACAAGAAGCACGTCGCGATCTTCAGCGGCAATGTTTCGGCTACGCAGGGCGATTATAACCTTCGCGCTCCTCGCCTGGAGGTCACCTACGACAAAGCGGCAGATGCCACTCCTCAAGAGCACAGCGGCGCGCAAGCGGCGCCGAAAGCTGCAAAGACCACAAAGACGGCAAGCACAAACGCCGATGCGCCTGCCGATCCCCAATCGAGTGGACAGATCAAGTTCGTTCACGCGACCGGAGGCAAGGTGATTGTCACGAGCAAGGTCGATGAGGAGGAGGCAACGGGCGACGACGTCATGTACGACGTGAAGGGCCAAAAAATTGTCATGACAGGGAAGGAAGTGATCCTGACCCAGAAGAAAAGTGTGGTGAAAGGCAAGCAAATCGAAATCGACCTTGCCACCGGCCGCGCGACTGTTATTCCCGAGCATGGGCGTGTCCGGGCCATTCTGACGCAGGATGACGCCAAAAGCGTCGTTAACCCGCTGACCGGCGCCAAGAAGAGGGACACGGATTCGGCTGCGGAGGCGCAGAAACCGTCTTCCGGAGCCGGCTGGCAGACGCAAAATCATTAAGGTCTTTAGAGCGGGTTGGTCACAGGTTCATGGTTCTACTCGATAAACGTCAACCCGGTCCCCCGCTGCGACGGCCCGAGCCGCGCCCCCGAATACAGCCTATCCCTGAGGCCTATGCCGATCCGCGACGGGCGTTTGATGCGCAAGAGCAACTCGTTGTCGATCGGGTTAAGAAGACCTTCAAGAAGCGGACAGTCGTCAAGGGCGTCAGCATCAACTTGAAGCGGGGTGAGTCTGTTGGCCTTCTCGGCCCGAATGGAGCAGGCAAGACGACGGTTTTCTACATGATAACCGGCCTGATCAAGCCGGACGAAGGCTCTGTCTTTATCGACGGCTACGATGTCACGAAGCTTCCCATGTACCGGCGCGCCCGGCTGGGAATTGGCTATCTTCCGCAGGAAGCGTCAATTTTTCGCGGCCTATCGGTTGAAGACAATATCATGGCCGTCCTCCAGGTCACCGAGCCCAACAAAAAGGAGCGCAAGCGCCGCCTCGACGAGCTTCTGGAAGAGTTCAAGATCGGACGCCTGCGCAAACAGCCCTCCATTGCGCTGTCTGGCGGCGAGCGCCGGCGTTGCGAGATTGCGCGCGCTTTGGCGAGCCGCCCCGCCTACATGCTGCTCGACGAACCTTTTGCTGGGATTGATCCTATCGCCATCGGCGATATTAGAACTTTGGTGCGACATTTAACCGATCGGGGGATCGGCGTACTCATCACAGATCACAACGTGCGCGAAACTCTGGACTTAATCGACCGGGCATATATCATCTATGATGGTCGTGTGCTGACAGAGGGCACTCCAGCCGAGGTCGTCGCGAACGAGGAGGTCAAGCGCGTCTACCTGGGCGATATGTTCTCCCGGTGACGGCCGCGTCCAGCGTTCGCAACCCCGGTGGTTCAATGTGCTCCAACTAAGGCTCGAGACACGGCAAACCCAGAAGATCGTCATAACGCCGCAATTGCGGCAAGCCATTAAGCTTCTGCAGCTTTCCGCTATCGAGCTTCAGTCCTACATCGAGAACGAAGTTCGCGAAAATCCTCTCCTGTCTGTCGAAGAGCGTCCCGATAACGAAGGCGCGCCGGAAGCGCTTCCCGAAATTGTGGCGAGCGCGAACGGCGAAGCAGACATTCCGGCCTTCGATGCCCGCGACTCGAGCGAAATAGAGATCGCCACGGATTGGGAACCGGAAACGCCGGGCGATCGCCTCTATGAAGGCGAACCGGCTACGGCTTCCGCCGCTGCAGAATGGTCATCGGCAAGTGGTTCGAACCTCCCCTCGGGCGAGGATTTCGATCCCTTTGCGACAATCGCGAGCACGAAATCTCTTGCGGATCACCTGAACGAACAGGCTCAGCTTGCCTTTACTTCCGCCTATGACCGTCTGATTGCCCGCTATCTGGCCGATCTTGTCGACATTGACGGCTATGTCCGCAGCCCGCTTGAAGATGTGGCCGCTTCGCTGTCAACGAGCCTGGAGGAGATCGAACGCGTGCTTGCCACGCTCCAGACCTTTGATCCGCCAGGAATTTGCGCCCGTGACCTCGCGGAGTGCATGGCGTTACAGCTGAAGGAGAAGAACCGCTACGATCCCTTTATGGAACGCCTTCTTTCGAATCTCGATCTGATCGCCGCGTGCGACTTCCAGCGCCTGAAGAAGGTGTGCGGCGTGGACGCAGAAGATCTCCGCGAAATGATCTCTGAACTGCGCCTGCTCAATCCAAGGCCAGGCAGGTCGTTCGATCGCGTGGAAATTGAGACACTTGTTCCCGACGTCATCGTGAGGCGAGGACCGGACGGGGAGTGGCGCGCGGAACTTAATCCTGGCGCCGCGCCGTCGCTCGCCGTCGATCGCGCCTATTATGCAAGCTTGAAAGCACGGTGCCGGTCGAACGCCGACCGAAACTATCTCGGCGACCGGCTCAGCTCGGCAAATTGGCTCGTGAAGAGTCTTGAACAGCGGCTGGTGACAATCCTGAAGGTCGCGACGGCTGTGGTGGAGGAGCAGTCCGCGTTCTTCGCTCATGGCGTGCGCCACTTGAAGCCGTTGAACCTGCGGCAGATCGCCGCGAAGATCGGGATGCATGAATCGACAGTGAGCCGTGTCACGTCAAACAAAGCGATCGCGACGCCGCGGGGCATCTTCGAGATGAAGTACTTTTTTACTTCGGCGATTTCAGCGTCCTGCGCTTCCGTCGATGCTCACTCCTCCGAGGCGGTCAGGGACCGCATTAAGGAATTCATATCAAATGAGTCGCCTGCGGAGATTCTTTCCGACGACCGGATCGTGACGCTGCTCAAGGCAGACGGCATCGATATCGCGCGGCGCACCGTCGCGAAGTATCGAGAGGCGCTTCGTATTCCATCTTCCGCTGCGCGACGCAGGCAAAAGCGCGCTGCGGCCGCCTGAGCAACTTTCCAAGAAGGCATCGCGAAACCTGTGACAGGGGACGCGGTTTCATCCGAAGCTCAACTGACTCCACGAGCCGATATGAATTCACGCGAACGCATGATCCGTATGTACGACCGCGCCCTGATCAGTGCGAACTACAGGCGATATTTCGAGGACAGCGGATTTTATAACTTCGGCTATTGGGAAGGCGGCGCGAGATCGCAACGAGAAGCCAGCGAGGCGCTTGTGGACGAACTCGTTGGCAGGATTTCCAATAGGGCGGGACGCATCCTCGACGTGGCCTGCGGGCCAGGAGCTTCGACTCGCCGCCTGCTGCGCTATTATGCAGCGGATAAGGTCACTGGGATCAACATCTCGGAAGTCCAGCTTGCCGCCGCACGAGAGCGGGCGCCCGGTTGCGTTTTCCTTCTGATGGATGCGGCGCAGCTTGCCTTTTCCGACAATCAGTTTGACGCCGTGATGTGCGTCGAGGCCGCTTTCCACTTCAATACCCGCGAGCGGTTCCTGCGGGAGGCGCTGCGCGTTCTGAAACCCGGAGGCTCCCTGGTGCTGACCGACATGCTCTTTCGCGGATTTCTCAAGCCGATTGGAGATTTCGGTCAGGTCCCGCCCGCAAACTTCGTTCAGAACATTGCTGAGTATAGGACCACGCTCGAAGCCGCCGGTTTCGAAAGTGTCGGGGTAGAAGATGCGACGGACCGTTGCCTCAACGGCTTCCGTCGGCACCTCGCGCGATGGCCGGCGGGCGAGCACCGGCGCGGGCGAATGCCGCTTGGACAGTCCCTTTTAATGTCCGCGTTCAGCGCCGGGATCGCTCGATATTTTCGAATGACCTGCAAGGCTTATCTGATCGTCTCGGCGAGAAAGCCGCTTACCGCAATCCCGGCATAGTTTTCCTTGCTGTGCTTATTCACCTTAACCACGCCCGCAGCGCGCAAAACGAAATGGCCGAGTCTATGCCCGGCCATTTACAGGAGTCATAAAGATTGACGCAGCGTCAGTGCTCGACGTTGCGCCACAAGGTCTTCTTCGCAACAAAGAGCAGACCTGCCAGCGCGGCGAGATACGCAAGCACCAGGATTCCGAGTTTCTTGCGTTCAACCAGGTGTGGCTCCGCCGCCCAAGCAAGGAACGACACGACATCCTTGGATTCCTGATCCAGGGTATTCGGCGTGCCATCCTCGTAGTCCACGGCGCCATCGGTCAAAGGCTGCGGCATGGCGATCTGGTGTCCAGGGAAGGCCCTGTTGTAGTTGGAACCCGCGTTGAGCTTGAAACCTGCAGGCGGATCAACGTAACCCGTCAGAAGCGCGTAAAGGTAGTCCGGCCCCTGCTCCTGATATTGGGTGAACAGATCCTTCAGCATAAGGAAGGGGAAAGTGTACCAGGCAATTTCTCGCTCGACAGTGCGGGCTTTCGCCATCACAGACAGATCTGGTGGCGCAGCTCCGTTGAATGCGGCGCCAGCCTCTTTCTCATTCTTGAAGTGCCACTGGAAGTAGTCCGACGGCTTGCCTGGGCGCATGATGGGTTCGCCTTGATCGTTATACCCGTCTTGCACCTGAATCTCCGCCGCCAGCGCTGCGACTTCCTCCTTGGAGAAGTTTGGACCGCCCGGTTCTCCGAGATTTCGGTAGGCCAGGAAGCGCATGTTGTGGCAGTTCGCACATACGTTCTTGTAGGTCTTGTAGCCGCGCCTCAGTTGCTGTTCGTCGAAATAACCAAAGAGGCCGCCAAAGGTCCATTCCTGGCGAGGGATTTGGTAGTGTTCCGCGTGCGGCGCCGCCAGCTCTGAAGCTGGAGCCGCCGCCGGTTTTCCGGCCGCAGCAGGTTGCTCAGCCGCCGCCGCTGTTGCGATTGCAGCCAGTGAGAATATGGTTCCGGCCGCGAGAGCCCTGAGGGACCGCCGGGCGAGAGTGGTTTTTATTGTGATCATTGTCCTCTCCTACTCGGCCGGCACCGCGCGGATGTCTTGGCCTGAATCCTTAGCCTTATGCCTGAAGGTTTCAGATATGGTTGAAGGCATCGGCCTCGGGGTCTCGATCAAGCCGACAATGGGCATCACGACAAGGAAGTGCGCAAAGTAGTACAGCGTGAAGATCCTGGCCGCGAGCACAGCGTTGCCTTCCGGAGGGATCGCGCCCAGGTAACCCAGCGCAAGGACATCGATCACCAATGCCAGGAAGAACCAGCGATAGATCGGACGATAGGTCGTGGACTTTACGCGGGATGTATCGAGCCACGGCACGAAGAAGAGCACGACCAGCGCCGAGAACATCAGAAGCACGCCGCCGAGCTTGGACGGGATCGCCCGCAGGATCGCGTAGAACGGCAGGAAATACCATTCCGGAACGATATGCGGGGGCGTCACCAGCTGATTGGCGGGTACATAGTTCACTGCATCGCCCAGGTAGTTCGGCACGTAGAACACGAAGTAGGCGAAGATCATGCCGAAAACGACCATCGCCAGCGCGTCCTTCGTCGTGAAGTACGGATGGAAAGGAAGCGTCTCTTTTTCTTCATTGTGGACTTCGATTCCGGCGGGGTTGTTGCTTCCCGGAACATGGAGCGCCCAGATATGGAGCGCGACGAGGCCCACAATGACGAAGGGCAAGAGATAGTGGAGGCTAAAGAGACGGTTGAGCGTCGCATTGTCGACCGCGAAGCCGCCCCATATCCATTGCACGATTGCGGTGCCAAGACCCGGAATGATCGAGTCAAATGAGGAGAAGAGGTTCGTGATCACCGTCACGGCCCAGAAGCTCATTTGACCCCAGACCAGCGAATATCCCATGAACGCCGTCGCAATCATCACGATGAGGATGGCGACGCCGATCATCCAAAGCACCTCGCGCGGAGCCTTGTAGGACCCGTAATAGAGGCCGCGGAAGAGGTGGATATAGGCGGCCAGGAAGAACAGCGACGCGCCGACCATGTGGGTGTAGCGAAGCAGCCAGCCATAGTTCACGTCGCGCATCAACTTTTCGATCGAGTCGAATGCGAGCGCCGTGTTGGGCGTGTAATGCATCGCAACGATGACGCCGGTTATAATCTGGAGGACCAGGAAAAAGGTCAGGATCGCGCCGAACGTCCAGATGTAGTTCAGGTTCCGCGGGGTCGGGAACACCATGAAATCCGCCGCGAAGCGGATGATTGGCAGACGGGAATCGAGCCATCGCGTGACAGCCGTTTTCGGTTCGTATGTCGAAGCATGAGACATGGAGCAATTCTCTCAGGATGCCGGAGGCTTAGCCGATCTTGATCTTGGTGTCCGTCGCGAAATCATACGGCGGTATTTCAAGGTTACGCGGCGCGGGCCCCTGACGGATACGTCCCGCCGTATCGTACATTGAACCGTGGCACGGACAGAACCAGCCACCGTAGGGACCCCGCTCGTCGCCGGGCGCCTGGCCCTTTGGAATGCAGCCAAGATGGGTGCAGATGCCGATCATGATGAGCCAGCTTTCCTTGCCGGGCTTCGTCCGGTTCGCGTCAGTCGCAGGCAAGCCTGGAGGAGAGCCCATGACATCTGCATAAGGGTCTTTCAGATCTGCGACCTTGACGTCCTGCGCCATTTTGATCTCTTCCGGCGTCCGGTGACGGATGAAAATTGGCTTGCCGCGCCAGAGGACGGTAATGGCCTGTCCGACGCCGACGGGCGACAGGTCCACTTCGGTCGATGCGAGCGACAACGCCGACGCGTCCGGATTCATCTGATCGATGAGCGGCCAGAGCGCCGCCGCAGCTCCGATCGCCGCAAACGCCGTTGCGGCGATGTAGATGAAATCACGGCGCGAAACATCGCCTTGATCACTGTCGTATGTTGTCGCCATGCGAGTTACCTTGTAGGACGTTTTTGCAGGTGCGAAAAAATCGTTTTCTTATGGATCCGAACGGTTGGCGTGTCTATGGCGCAATTTAGCCCTCATCCCTTTGGCGAAGGCCCTTTCGCGATGAATATTGCACTATATCAGCCTGATATTGCTCAAAATACGGGCGCCATTTTAAGGCTCGCGGCATGTCTTAACGTCGCAGTCGACATCATCGGGCCAGCCGGTTTCGATATCTCATCGCGGGCGTTAAGACGCGCCGCTCTCGATTACTTCGATAAAGTCGATCTCAGGCGCCACGGCGCCTTTGCGGATTTTAAGCAGGAAATAGAAGGAGCTGGCCGGCGGCTGATCCTGCTGACGACCCGCGCCGATGTAGCCTATCACAATATCGTGTTCAAAAATGACGACGTTATACTGGCCGGACGCGAAAGTGCGGGCGTTCCTGAAGAGGTACATGCTTCTGTTGACCTCAGAGTCCGTATTCCGATGCGTCCCGATCTGCGCTCCTTGAATGTTGCCGTCTCGGTTGCAATGGTGCTAGGAGAAGCCCTTAGACAAACAGGGGGTTTTCCCCATCTTACCTAGGTCTGCGGCGGAGTGGCCATGTCGACATCCAGCGCTGCGCGCATACGAGCCTCGCAATCTGAGCACGCAGAACCCTTCAATCTCGAAAAATCGAAGGCGCGTGTTTGGTTCTCGTCGCTCCGCAACGACATCTGTGCGGAGTTCGAGCGGATCGAAGACGAGGCGAAAAACGGGTCCTCGTCATCCTTGCCCGCTGGCCGCTTCGTTCGAAAGCCGTGGAACCGCACCGACCACACCGGAGCAGACGGGGGCGGGGGCACGATGGCCATCCTGCATGGACGCGTGTTCGAGAAGGTCGGCGTCCATGTCTCTACCGTTTATGGTGAATTTGCGCCGGAGTTCAGGTCTCAAATTCCTGGCGCGGAGGAGAATGCAGGTTTTTGGGCTTCCGGGATCTCGCTGATCGCTCATCCGCTCAATCCGAACGTACCCACCGTTCATATGAACACCCGGTTCATCGTGACAACCAAATGGTGGTTCGGCGGCGGCTCGGACTTGACGCCGATGCTGGAGCGCAGGCGCAGGGATGGCGAGCAGGATACGCTCGACTTTCATGCGAAGCTTAAGAGCGCTTGCGAGAAGCACCCCGTTGCCGACTACGCCAAGTACAAAGCCTGGTGCGACGAGTATTTCTATCTTCCGCATCGCCGCGAGCCTCGGGGCGTAGGCGGAATCTTTTACGACTATCATAATTCCGGAGACTGGAACGCGGACTTCGCCTTCACTCAGGATGTCGGCCGCGCCTTCCTGGACATTTACGCCAAGCTTGTGCGCCGGAACATGAACAAACCTTGGACCGAAGCGGACCGCGAGGAGCAGCTCGTCCGGCGCGGCCGCTATGTCGAATTCAACCTTCTCTATGACCGGGGCACCGTTTTCGGGCTGAAGACAGGTGGAAACGTCGATTCGATCCTGTCCTCGATGCCGCCAGTCGTCAAATGGCCGTAAAACCCGGCTGGCTGACCTCGGACGCTATCGTGCCCCCGGAATTCCGGGGTTCTCTTTTTTCTTTGGCTCCTCTCCCGAGGTAGCCGCCCGAAGCTGATACGAGTTCAGCACGCAGGTGTTGTCTTTGTCGAGCGTTGTGAAGGCTGGGTTGGCGCGGTCCACAAAGTCAGCCTGGGTGACATAGCCCTGCTTATTCACGTCGTAATAGTCGAAGTTGGCGGCTTCGAAGAGTCTGTCGATTTTCGCAAGCTTGGCGAACTCTTCGCGCGTTAGCTTTCCGTCGTGATTGGTGTCGACGTCCTTGAAGAGCGACGCCGCATAGGAGCGCCACTCGTCGCATGTGATCTTGCCATCGTGATTGAGGTCCCAGGTCTGGGCCGCGCGGATAAAAGATCCCTCGACGGTGTCGCTCAGTCCGGGCGCTGTCCCAGCGCATCCAGCTCCAAAGAGCGCGATGGAGCAACCGGCCAGTAAGAATCCATAGTGTAATGTTCGTAGCAGGGGCATGGTGTCCGACCAGATTAAATAACCGATTCAGTCAGGCAATTACGGAGAGGGCCAAAATGTGGTATGATTACGCCAAACCGGGCTGAGTTGACGCTTTTGTGCCATTTTTGACTCTGCGCCGCTTAATTTGAGGCAAGGGGGAATAAGATTTTGGATCGGCGCCATACGCCTTGATATAGAGGCAGGGAGCGATCGATTCGGGCGCTTCTCATCCATTCGAAGTGGGGATTCTAGATGCATTGCCGGTTCATGGCCGCAGGCATATTGGCCTTTTTGTCCTTCTCTAGCGCGGCAATAGCCGGCGAATGCGCAGGGAACCCGGACGCGCTCGGCACAAGCCGGGTGATCACGCTCGATCCCGCCGAGCTCAAGCGGCTCGGCACGATTCAATACAAGCAGTCCCTGCCTCTTGAGGATCACGAAGTGGTTCTCACCTTCGACGATGGACCGATTCCGCCGCACACCGATAAAGTTCTGGATGAGCTTGCCGCAGAATGCGTCAAGGCGACGTTCTTTGTCGTGGGCGAAATGGCGAGAGCTCATCCTGCTGCCCTGCAACGAGCCTACCGCGAAGGCCACACGATCGGAACGCATACCGAGCATCATGCGCATCTCAACCATATGTCGGCGGACAAGGCTCAAAAGGAGATCTCCGACGGGCTCGCCTCCGCAGCGCAGGCTCTTGGCGACAAGAACGCGGTCGCTCCTTTCTTTCGTTTTCCCTATTTCGATGCCGCAGGCGCGGCCGAAGAACGTGCGGAGCAATTAGGCTTAAGCATCTGGAGCGCTGACGTCCACGGCAGCGACTGGACGTTCATCACAGCCGAGAAGGTGACAGCTCTGTCTTTGAGCCGCCTGGAAGCCAAGAAGAAAGGAATTTTGCTCCTTCATGATATTCACGACAGGACGGCCAAAGCCCTTCCGGTTCTCTTGCGTGAGTTGAAAAAGAGGGGGTACCGCATCGTGCACGTCGTGCCGGCGAGCGGCGCCGTTGCGAAGATCGAAGACAAGCCGGATGAGAAGACGCCGGCGAAGACAGAGCAGACGGCTGTCGCAAGCGCGGATGAGAAGACGCCGGCAAAGACGGATGAGGCGGCTCTCGCGCATACTGAGCAAACGCCCGCTGAAAAATCGAAACAGGGAACCCCTGTGAACCTTGATACGAAAAGCCAAAAGAATACTGACGGAGTATGGCACACGCACCTCAAGCGGCGCAAAGTCACCGCCGAGGCGAAGCCGAACGCTCTCCAAAGTTTGATACAGGCGTTCTGGCATCGGTAAGCCATCGGGGATAGGGTCGGGCCGTATTTTGAGACCCAAATTCCCGAGGCTGAGATCGTGACATCCGACATCGAAGGCATGACGAAAGCCGCCCCGCTTTCACGGCGAGAGTTCATGACGGCGGCAGCGGCGACGGCAGCCGGGTACACGCTCGCAGCAGGCCCCGTTTGCGCGGATGTGATCAAGACTGATGCCGTTGGCCTTACCGTGGGAGACGCCAAAATTGCGGTCTCCGGCGGGGAGATGCCGGTCTATTTCGCAAAGCCCGATGGCGTCAGCAATCCTCCGGTCATTCTCGTGGCGATGGAGGTGTTCGGCCTTCACGAATACATCAAGGATGTCGTTCGGCGGCTCGCCAAGCTCGGCGCCTTCGCGATTGCGCCGGATTACTATTTCCGCAAGGGCGTCGACCTGACGAAAATCACCGACTTCAACGAACTGATGCCCATCGTGAACGCGAAGCCCGATGCCGAGCTTGTGGCGGATCTGGACGCCACCGCAGCCTGGGCGAAGTCTCAAGGCGGCGACACTTCGAAGCTTGGGATCATCGGTTTTTGCCGGGGCGGATGGGCGGTGTGGGTCTACGCTGCCCACAGCAACCTCCTGAAAGCAGGCGTCGCTTTCTACGGCTCGCTCGTCGATCCGCAAAATCCGGTCTGGCCCAAAAGCCCGGTCCAACTCGCGCCGGACATGAAAGCGCCCGTGCTCGGACTTTACGGCGAAGCGGATCAAGGCATCCCGGTCTCGCAGGTTGAGAAGATGAAGGACGCTCTGAAAGCGGCGGACAAGACAGCGGAAATCAAAATCTATCCAGGCGCCCCGCATGGTTTTCACGCGGACTACCGGCCAAGCTACCGGAAGGAGGCGGCGGAAGATGCTTGGCAGAGAATGGATGCCTGGTTCAAGAGATACAATGTCTTATCCTGATCGGAGCGCAAGACGATGAACGCTGGCGCTGCACTTCTTCCCGACCGAAGCGTATTGGAGGTCGTAGGCGAAGATCGTTTGAGCTTTCTTCAGGGCCTCGTCACCAACGATGTTGAAGGCTTGGCTGAAAGGGAGGGGCGTTTCACCGGACTCCTATCGCCGCAGGGCAAAATCCTTTTCGATTTCTTCGTCGTCTCTGCCGGCGATGCCTTTCTTATCGATTGCTCGAGCGAACTCGCCGCAAACATCACCAAGCGCCTCGCGCTTTACCGGCTGCGCGCCAAGGTGACGATTGCGGACGTCTCGGATCGCTGGCGGGTTGGCGCGGCCTGGGGCGAGGGGGCAGCGGAGTGGGCCGAGGCGAACGCGCCGGTTATTTATCCCGATCCTCGCCTGCCCGCCCTAGGGTTTCGTTTGCTGGTTCTTGGCTCCCATCAACCGGAGTTTTCAGCGAGCTTTGCCGATTACGAAGCCATGCGCATCGCGTTTGCGGTCCCCGAAGGCGGCAAGGACTACGCCTATGGCGACGCCTTCCCGCATGAGGCGTGCTTGGACCTCCTTCATGGGATCAGTTTCAAGAAAGGCTGCTTTGTGGGGCAGGAAGTCGTGTCCCGAATGCAGCATCGAGGCACCGCGAGAACGCGGGTGCTGGCGGTGTCGTCGGAGCAGTCTTTGCCGCATGGCGGAGCGGATATCTTCGCGGGCGGCTTTGCGGTGGGAAGGCTCGGCTCGGTCGCAGGCCGGCAAGGAATCGCGCTGGCGCGCGTGGATCGCGTGAAGGAAGCGTTGAAGAAGGGCCAGACTTTTACGGCGGGTAGTGTTGTGGTTGAATTCGCCGCGCCAGCCTGGGCCAGCTATTCACTCGATCCTGAGCCAGCGGGAGCCGCGCATTGAGCGCAAGCGGTAGCGATGGCCTCAACCGCTGCCCGTGGGCGCGCAGCGACGCGCTTTACATCCACTACCATGACGAGGAGTGGGGCGTTCCGAAAACGCGAGACGCCGAGTTCTTCGAGAAGCTGATCCTGGAGGGTTTCCAGTCCGGCTTGTCCTGGCTCACGATCCTTCGAAAACGCGAGAATTTCCGCAAGGCCTTCGACGGGTTCGAGCCTGAGAAGATGGCGCGTTACGACGAACGGAAAGTCGCGGAACTGGTTGCCGATGCGGGCATTATCAGGCATCGCGGCAAGATCGAAGCGGCCATCGCCAATGCGCGCGCTTACCTCGATCTGGCGAAAAGCCAAACGCTGGCTAACTTTTTCTGGAGCTTCGTGAACGGCGAGGCCATCCAGAACCGTTTCGCCAGCATGGCCGAGATCCCGCCCCAAACGCCGCTGAGCCGGACCATCGCTAAGGATCTCAAGGCGCGCGGCTTCCGTTTTTGCGGCCCTACCACGACCTATTCCCTTATGCAGGCTTGCGGTCTTGTCAATGACCACCTCGCCTCCTGTCATCGGCACGATGCATGTGCAGCTTTGGCGCATCCTCAACTTCTGGCATAAAAGAAAGGGCACGAATCGAGGAAGCCGACCATGAATGCGCCGATTGAGACACCTCTGCCTGCGCGGGTCTGGCAGCGCATGCTCTCGGGCCGCCGCCTCGACCTGCTGGACCCTTCTCCCTTCGATATCGAGATCGGCGACATCGCCCACGGCTTGGCGCGCCTGGCGCGGTGGAACGGGCAAACCAGGGGTCCGCACGCGTTCACGGTAGCGCAGCACTGCATTGTGGCGGAAGCCATCGCCTCGGCCCTGAAGCCAAACCTCGCGGCAAAATTCCGCCTCGCCGCCCTCCTTCACGATGCGCCTGAGTATGTTGTCGGCGACTTGATCAGCCCCTTCAAGGCGGTGATGGGGACGAGCTATAAATCCTTTGAGGACCGCATCCAGCGGGCCATCCACATCCGCTTCGGGCTTCCCCCTCTTCTGCCTCCGGGCGTGGCGCAAACCATCAAGAAGGCCGACAAACTCGCCGCTTATTACGAGGCGACCCAACTCGCCGGTTTTTCTGTGACGGATGCGAAGGTCTGTTTCGGCGATCCCTTCGCTTTGTCCATCCCGCTTCCGGAAAGCGTCGTGCACTTGGAGCCGATGGAGACTTCGGCCGCGCAAGCAGCTTTTTTGCAGCGCTTCGAGGCGCTGGAGGCCGAAGGCTGAAAGGCTCCCACGCATGCGCCCTGATCTGAAAGTCCCTACGCCAGAGGTCCTGTCGCGTTTTGCGGCCATCGTGGGCGACAAGGGCGCACTGAGAGCCCGGGAGGACACAGAACCCTACGTCAACGAATGGCGTGGCCTCTATCACGGCCGCACGCCCTTGGTGCTTCGGCCTCAAACGGTGTCTGAGGTCAGCGCGATCCTGAAACTCGCTCACGAGGAACGCACCGCGCTCGTGCCCCAGGGCGGCAATACCGGCCTCGTCGGCGGTCAGATCCCTTTCGAGTCTGGCGGCGAAGTTGTGCTGAGCCTCAACCGCATGAAGGCGATCCGCGCCGTCGATCCTGCCGGAAACACCTTGACGGCCGAGGCAGGCGCAACGCTGCAATCCGTTCAGGAGGCAGCTTCCGCAGCGGACCGGTTGTTTCCGCTTAGCCTTGCCTCGGAGGGCACGTGCGAGATCGGCGGCAATATCGCGACAAATGCGGGCGGCGTGCACGTCCTTCGCTATGGGAACACGCGCGATCTCGTGCTCGGCCTTGAGACGGTCTTTCCCGGGGGCCACGTGTGGAACGGCCTCAAGACACTTCGGAAAGACAATACGGGCTATGACCTCAAAAGTCTCTTGATCGGCTCCGAGGGTACGCTCGGCGTTATCACCGCGGCGACGCTAAAGCTCTTTCCCCGGCCAGCCGAGGTGGCGACCGTTTTCGCCGGCCTGCCGAGCCTTGAATCCACGGCTTCTCTTTTTTCCAGCGCTTTCGCAAAAGCTGGCCCGCTCCTAACGGCCTTCGAACTCATCCCACGCATTCTTCTCGATTTTCTCCTCACGCATTTCCCGCAACACCGCGATCCGCTGGCTGGACGCTATCCCTGGTATGCGCTGCTGGAAATCTCCTCTCCATTGGCGGATGGCCTCGCCGAGCGTGCGGCCCTGTCGATTCTTGAAGACGCAGCCGGAAAGGGCATCGTGGCGGACGCCGCCGTCGCGGCTTCTCAAGCGCAGGCGCGGGCTCTTTGGGGCCTGCGGGAGGCGGCATCCGAGGTGCAGAAATACGAAGGCGGCAGCATCAAGCACGACGTCTCTGTGCCGGTCTCCAAAATTCCGCGCTTCATCGAGGAGGCGAGCGCAGCCGTGACCGCGCTCGTTCCCGGCTCTCGCCCGGTTCCCTTCGGCCATTACGGCGACGGCAATATTCACTTCAACATATCGCAGCCGAAGGGCGCGGATAATGCCGCCTTCCTCGCCAGATGGGAGGAGGTGGCTTCCCTCGTCCATGGCATCGTGCTGCGATATGGCGGCTCGATCAGCGCGGAACATGGGATTGGCCGCATGAAGGCGTCGGCGCTCGAAACCGTGAAAACTCCATTCGAACTTGCGTCGATGCGCGCGATCAAGGCCGTCTTCGATCCACGCGGTATCCTCAATCCGGGAAAACTTCTTGCTCAGTTCAACCCTCCTGGGTGACGTGTCGGCGAACGGGCTCAAAGCCGCGTATCGCGGACCGGCCGAAAACGGTAGAATGCCTGTGGACGGCGCTCGCCGCGCGCCTAATCGTGACTCATTCATTCGCGGCGCCGAGCGTTAATACGAACGTGGTTAACAGGAGGGGGCCGGATTTATTTCCGGTCATGAGTTTGGTTAAATAGTGGTTTACTCGTCGCGAGAGGGAGATGCGCCGCGCCCTTCGATTAGACTGGATGAGTTTTCATAAGACATTGAAAATCAGAGATCTTTTATCGTTAACAAATTGCCCATTAAATTAAATTTAATGCGGGAATTTTTTCATTTACTGGGACGCGGAAAAGTCCGTTAAATATGTTTCGGCTTTGAGTGTTAATCGGACCCGCGCCCTCAAGGGAGGCGGCGCGCGCTCCGGGGACGCCGTCATCCCGAAATTTTTAGCATTAGAATCAATGCTTTGCTTGTGTTAATCTTCCGGCAAGGCGACTTTTGTTAAGATCCCGGTTCGGATCGAAGGAAGGCCGCACTGTGTTCCGCAATTCAGCGTCCCGTAAGGCAATGGGTACACATCCGGCGGCTCCATGACGACAACTGCGACGATAACCGGGACCGAGCAACCGGCGCTGCGGCAGGCGGCGCTCATTGGCGCGCTGGGTGTCGTTTTCGGCGACATCGGCACAAGCCCGCTCTATGCCTATAAGGAGGCGCTGCATGCGGCAGGCAATGTCGAGGCGCTCCGCCCAATCATATTCGGTTGCGTGTCCCTGGTCTTCTGGGCGCTCATCATCGTCGTGTCGATCAAATATGTGCTTGTCGTCATGCGAGCCACCAATGACGGCGAAGGCGGCATCATGGCGCTGACAGCGCTTGCGGTCACGCCGCTGAAGGCGGACCGATGGCGCGAGGCCGCAATCTTGATCGGCCTGGTGGGCGCTGCGCTTTTCTACGGCGACTGTATCATCACGCCCGCCATCTCGGTCTTGAGCGCCGTCGAGGGGCTCGAGATCGCGACGCCGGTCTTCAAGCCGTATATCGTCCCCATCGCCGCCGGCATACTCGCCGGCCTTTTCATATTGCAAAGCCGGGGGACGGCGCGCATCGGCAAGCTCTTCGGCCCCATCATGATCATCTGGTTCGCGGTGATCGGCGTGGCCGGGTTACCGCATATTTTCAAAACTCCTGAAATGCTTCAGGCTCTGAACCCGGCCTATGGCCTCAAACTCATCACAGAGCACGGGTGGACGGGCTTTCACGTTCTCGGGTCTGTCTTCCTGGTTCTCACCGGAGCTGAAGCCCTTTATGCGGATGAAGGGCACTTTCTGGGCGACGTCATCCGCATCGACTGGTTCTCGATCGTGCTTCCGGGGCTGCTCCTGAACTACTTTGGACAGGGCGCGCTGGTGCTTCAAAACCCGGATGCCGTTACGAACCCGTTTTATTTGATGTTTCCGGGCTGGGCGCTCTATCCGGCCGTAGCCCTCGCAACGATGGCGACGATCATCGCGAGCCAGGCCGTAATCAGCGGGGCATTCACCATGACCCAGCAGGCGATCCTGCTTGGTTTTTTGCCTCGGATGGAAATCCGGTTCACATCGAAGACCGAGGCCAGCCAAATCTATGTTCCGCAGATCAACTGGCTCTTGGCCGTCACCGTGATCGGCCTTGTTCTCGCATTCAAAACCTCGAGCTCGCTGGCCGGGGCCTATGGCGTCGCCGTCTCCACGACGATGCTCGCCACGACCCTTCTCGTCGGGGTCGTCGCCCGATATATCTGGGGCTGGAGCCTACTTTTGACGGGAACGGTGATAACCTTCTTTTTTATCGTTGATGCTGCGTTTTTCAGCGCGAATGTCGCTAAAATATTCGAAGGCGGCTACATCCCGCTTTTGGTCGGCGCGGCCATTTTTGCGGCGATGACCACATGGCGCAAAGGGCGGACCATTCTGTTCGACCGGATTGCGAAGGATAATCCCCGCTTCGAAGAATTCTGGGAAGAGATGCAATGCGCGAAAATGCCTCGCGTTCCCGGCGTCGCCATCTACCTCACGAGCCGCGCCGATCGCGTTCCCTCCTCCCTCAAGTTGAACGTGAAGCACAACAAGTGCCTTCATGACACCGTGGTTCTGCTCACGGTGCTCACGGAGCGCATCCCGCGTGTGCCGAGGCATCGCCGCGTCGTGGCTGAACCTCTTCAACATGGCTTTGTGCGCCTGACCTTGCGCTATGGCTTCGCCGAGTCACCCAACGTGCCGCGCTCGCTCCGGCGGGCTGTCGAACGGAACGTCGATCTTTGCTGCAAAATGGATTGCGACAACGTTTCCTACTTCGTGGGACGGGCTATACCCGTTCCCTCGACGCGGCCCGAGATGACGGCTTGGCGGGAGCCCATCTTCATTTTCCTCACCAAGAACGCCACGAC
>JBAVVQ010000376.1:0-7108 GCA_049697375.1 Rhodomicrobium sp. | reverse complement strand
ACCCGACCCTGGAGGACAAGCGCGACATCGCCCAGAACGCTATCGACTTGGCGCAGGTGATCGGCATCGCGACGCCCAAGCTGGCGATCCTTTCCGCGGTCGAGACCATCTCCTCCAGGCTGCCCTCGACCATCGACGCGGCGGCCCTGTGCAAGATGGCCGAGCGCGGTCAGATTACCGGCGGAATCCTCGATGGGCCGCTTGCTTTCGATAATGCCATCGACCCCGAGGCGGCACGAATTAAGGGCATTGGCTCGCCGGTCGCAGGGCGAGCGCAGATCCTCGTCGTGCCGGACCTCGAAGCCGGCAATATGCTCGCGAAGAATCTCACTTTCCTCCTGAAAGCCGATTCCGCGGGTATTGTGCTCGGCGCAAGGGTTCCAGTCATTCTCACCTCGCGCGCGGACTCTGTCAGAGCGCGTCTCGCGTCTTGCGCGGTCGCGGCTCTCTATGCTGACGCCCGCCGTCGCGCAACCAGTCTGCCTGCGGCGTGAGGCGCCATGGACACAATCCTCGTTACAAATGCCGGGTCGTCGAGCGTCAAGTTCGAGGTGTTCGGCATCGATCAGGCGGGCGGCCTCAGCAGCCAGCTCGAAGGTAAAATTGAAGGCGTCGGGACCAAGCCGCATCTGACCGCCAAGTCAGCGGAAGGGAAGGTTCTGGTCGAGCGAACCTACACGAATGAGACCGTGCCTCACGTTTCGGCGGCGCTGCACGCGGCAGGCGGCTGGCTCCGCGATGAACGTCACATCCACCCGATTGCGGTCGGCCACCGGGTCGTGCATGGAGGCCCGGAATTCGATCAGCCGGTTATTGTCACGGAGGAGGTTCTCCAGCGCCTCGAACGCTATATCCCTCTCGCGCCGCTGCACCAGCCGCACAATCTGGCTCCGATCCGGTCGATTATGCTGAACCAGCCGGGGCTGCCCCAGGTCGCGTGCTTCGATACGGCCTTCCATCGCAAGCACCCCGCCGTCGCCGATTACTACGCGATCCCTGAGCATTTCCATGCCGAGGGCATCCGCCGCTACGGCTTCCACGGCCTCTCTTACGAATACATCGCGGCGCGCTTGCCGGCGGTTGCGCCGGACGTCGCGAAGAAAAAAATCATTGTGGCTCACTTGGGCAGCGGTGCCTCCATGTGCGCGTTGAATGACGGGCAAAGCATCGAGAGCACGATGGGCTTTACGGCGCTCGATGGACTGCCGATGGGCACCCGCGCCGGCCAGATCGATCCGGGCGTTGTGCTCTACCTCATTGAGCAGAAGGGCATGAGCTCGCGAGAGGCGCAGCGCTTGCTCTACCACGATTGCGGGCTCAAAGGCTTGTCCGGCATCAGCAACGACATGCGAGAGCTTGAAGCAAGCAGCGACCCGCGCGCGGCCTTTGCGATCGACTATTTCGTCTATCGGATTTCGCTCTTTACTGGCGCGCTCGCGGCGGCGCTTGGCGGCCTCGATGCTTTCGTCTTCACGGCGGGCATCGTCGAGAACTCCGCGTCGCTTCGTGCGCGGGTCGCCTCGAAGCTGTCCTGGCTGGGTGTGAGGCTCGACGAGGCGGCGAACGCTGGGCGAAACCAGCTGATCTCGGCCCCGGACAGCGCCGTCGCCGTTTACGTCATTCCGACGGATGAAGAATTGATGATCGCCCGCCATACGTTGGCATTGGTTAGAGGACACTAAGCAGACAGCACAGGAGGGATTGAATGAAAACGATCTCCCTCGAACAAGCGGTTGCGATGATTCCGGATGGCGCGACCCTTATGATTGGCGGCTTTGTGGCGGTTGGTACGCCCGAGCGTGTCATGGACGAGATCGTCCGTCAGGGAAAACGCAACCTGACCGTCATCACCAATGACACAGGCACGCCCCAAAAGGGAACCGGGAAGCTTATCGCGGCCAAGCTTGTGCGCAAGGTGATCGCCAGCCACATCGGGCTAAATCCCGAAACGCAGCGGCAAATGAATGCAGGCGAGCTGGAGGTGGAACTCGTTCCGCAAGGCACTCTGATCGAGCGCATCCGCTGCGGCGGGTACGGCCTCGGCGGCATCCTCACTCCCACGGGCGTCGGCACGACAGTCGAAGAGGGGAAGCAAAAGATCGAAGCAAACGGCAAGACCTATTTGCTTGAAACCGCGCTCCACGCTGATTTCGCGCTCATTCATTCGTTCCTTGCCGATTATATGGGCAATCTGAGCTACGCGCTCACGGCTCGGAACTTCAATCCGGTCATGGCCATGGCGGCGGACACCGTCATTGTCAACGCCGACAACATCGTGCCTGTCGGCGTGATCTCGCCCGACCACGTCGTCACGCCGGCTCCGATTGTCGACTACATCATCACCAATCCAGTTTGAGGAGCGAGCGCCATGGAACCGCAGGCGATCATCGCGCGCCGCATCGCCCGTGAGCTTTCGGAAGGGATGCTTGTGAATCTCGGCATCGGTATCCCGACGCTCGTCGCCAGTTACGTTCCCGAAGGCATGAGCGTGTTTTTCCAGTCTGAGAATGGGCTCATCGGCACCGGCGCGCCGCCAGAAATAGGCATGGCGCACCCCACTTTGACGGACGCGGGCGGCAAACCCGTTACCGCGCTGCCTGGCGCGTGTACCTTCGACAGCGCCATGTCGTTCGGCCTCATTCGCGGTGGTCACGTTGACCTAACGGTTCTGGGCGGCTTGCAGGTGGATCAGATTGGGCGGCTGGCCAACTGGATGATCCCCGGCAAGATGGTCCCCGGCATGGGCGGCGCCATGGATCTGGTCACGGGCGCAAAGCGTGTCGTTGTCGCCATGCAGCACGCCGCCAAGGGGAAATCGAAGATCTTGAAGCGCTGCACGCTTCCGCTTACCTCTGCGCGGCCGGTTGCTATGGTCGTCACGGATTTGGCGGTGATTGCATTCCCGGATGGGCGCGCAACGCTGCTTGAGACTGCGCCATCGGTCACGGTGGCGGATGTGGTCAAGGCGACGGAGGCCGAACTCGTCATCCCAGATAATGTGCCGGAAATGACGATTTAGGTTTCGGCGGAGCCTTTGGCCAATAACCCAAGACCCGGCATCAACCTTGAAAGAAAGGGGCCCTCCAATGATCCCGCATTTCAAAGCCAAGCTTCATGAAGGCAAGAGAGGCCTCGTCATCGGCATCGCGAATGAGCATTCGATCGCCTGGGGATGCGCCGCGGCTTTCCGGGCCTTGGGAGCGGAACTCGCCGTCACCTACCTCAACGACAAGGCTCGCAAATATGTGGAGCCGCTCGCCGAGGAGCTTGAGGCGAAGATCGTGATGCCCCTGGATGTGGACAAGCCAGGGGAGATGGAGGCGGTGTTCGACCGCATCGCCAAGGAGTGGGGCGCGCTCGATTTCGTGGTTCATTCGATTGCGTTCGCGCCCAAGGATACGCTGTGCGGCCGCGTGATCGACGCGCCGAGAGAAGGCTTCCTGAAGACCATGGACATTTCCGTCTGGTCCTTCATCCGCATGGCCCATCTCGCGGAACCGCTCATGCCGAAGGGCGGCGCGCTCTTCACCATGACCTATTACGGCAGCCAGATGGTCGTGGAGCATTACAACATCATTGGCGTGGCGAAGGCCGCTCTGGAAAGCGCGGTTCGGTATATCGCGGCTGAAGTCGGCCCGAAGGGCATCCGCGTTCACGCCATTTCACCCGGCCCGCTCGCGACGCGCGCCGCCTCCGGCATTCCGGAATTCGATGAACTCCTCCATAAAGCCCAGGAGAAAGCGCCCACACGCTGCCTTGTCAGCGTCATGGATGTGGGACTCGCCACCGCCTTCCTCGCTCACGACGCCGCCCGGTTGATAACTGGCGATACCCTCTATGTCGACGGCGGCTACCATGTGATTGACTAGATCCGCGGCCCGGCATTCTCTCTTCCGGTGGAGAGCGATTCGCAAACGAGAGGGGGCGCCCATGAGCGAGACGGAAACAACGCAAGGCCGCTTTCCCGGCGAACGGCGTCCCATTCTGCAATCGGCCGACGACGTTTTCGAGATTGCGGTCAAGCTTGGCCTTTTCTTCTTTCTCGTCTACTGGTCGACTGTCCTTCTGCGGCCTTTTCTGTCGATCGCCTTGTGGAGCCTTATTCTCGCCGTCGCTCTCTATCCGGCTTTCTCCTGGACGGCTCGTCTGCTGGGCGGGCGGCGCAAGCTGGCGGCGGTTCTTGTGACGGCGATCAGCCTTCTGGTCTTCACCGGGCCGATCATCTGGCTCGGGATAAGCATGATCGAGGGCGTGGCTGAACTTTCTCGCCGTCTCAGCGCCGGCGACATCGCCATTCCGCCGCCGTCCGAGGAGATCAAGCACTGGCCGTTCATCGGCGAGCAGTTGTTCCACTTATGGGGCCTCGCTTCCACAAATTTAAAGAGCGCGATTACGGAAGCGCTTCCTTATCTTTCACCGTTCCGGAGCACGGCGCGCAAAATGGCTGAGAGCGCCGCTACAGGGATACCGACTTTCCTCGTCTCTCTGATCGTCGCGGGCGTTTTGTTCCCCCCGGCGCCTTCGCTGCTCGAAGGCGTGAGGACGGTCTCCCGGCGCATCCTTCCGGCGCGCGGCCAGGAGCTTGTGAAACTCACGGGCGCGACCATCCGCAATGTCGCTCAAGGCGTAGTTGGCGTATCGTTTTTACAAGCCATCCTGGCGGGCTTGGGCTTCCTCGTTGCTGGCATACCAGGCAGCGGCTTTCTTGCTCTGGGTGTCCTTGTCACGGGGATTCTCCAGATCCAGGGGCTGTTCATCATACCCGTCCTCCTCTGGGTTTGGACGTCCATGGATACGACAACAGCCCTGGCGCTGACGGCCTATCTGGTTCCGGTCGGTGTGCTGAACAACGTGCTCAATCCCATCATCATGGCCCACGGCTTAAGGACGCCGATGCTCGTCATTTTCATCGGTCTGATGGGGGGCGCGCTCGCGCACGGCATCATCGGACTGTTTGTCGGCCCCATCGTTCTGGCGGTGACATGGGAACTCGCCGCGGCGTGGATCAAGCATGAAGAAACGCCCGTCGCTTCAGAATGACCGCGGGCCTTGCGAAAAATGCAACGCCTCTGAAAGAAAAAATCCTAAAAGACGATTTTTTCTTTCGGGCAGCGGGATTCGCGATTAGCTTGCCACGACGTGCGTTTCCGGGTGCGACTCAGAATTGTCCGGGTCGATCTTGGGTAGTATCTACTCAGGTGTGCTAGCGCGTTTCTTTTCGCTTCCGCTTTCCGGCAGCTCGCGGTTCTAAGCGAAAAACATTCTTCTCCGTTGTGTGCGTGATCATGTTCGCTGTCGGGTGCGGTGAAGCTCTCGCGAGAACGGAATTTCGATGGTGTCTGGGAAGACTCGTAACCATTCAGGCGCGATGCTTGCAAAGGGGGGCCTCGCGGCGCTTCTGCTCGCTTGCGCTAGCCCCGTCCATGCTGAGACGCTTAAGGAAGCGCTGACAGCGGCTTATCTTTACAACCCGACGCTCAAGGCGGCGCAAGCGCAGCTTCGCTCGACCGATAACAGTGTCTCTCTGGCCAAATCCGGGTACAGGCCTACCATAAGCAGCACCTCTCAATACGGCTTTGAGGACTTTCGTGCGACAACACGGGGTGTGACATCGCAGCCTGGCACCGTCCCGACCTGCCCAGGAGCCGTAAACGCCAATGGCACCTGCGTAGGCGGAGGCGCTCAAGGCGTCCCGCTCAGCAGCTTTGGCGCTGGCCCTGGCGGCACGCAAGGGATTCGCACCACCGCCGCCACAACCGACATAACCGCCCAGCAAAATATCTTCGACGGTTTCCAAACTTACAACAACGTCAAGGGAGCGGAGGCAGGTGTCGAGGCGGGGCGCGAGGATCTTCGCGGGGCCGAGCAGAACGTCCTCCTGAACGCTGCAACTGCATATATGAACGTCGTCCGCGATCAGGCGCAGGTGGAGTTGCGCAAGAACAATGTGAAAGTTTTGGCGGAACAGCTTCGCGCGACGGAGGATCGCTTCAAGGTCGGCGAGGTCACCAAAACTGACTTGTCTCAAGCGCAGGCGAGCCTTGCCCAGGGGCGGGCCGATTTGAGCATTGTGCAAGGCACGCTTTATGGCGATCAGGCGCAATTTGCCCAATTTATCGGTCATCCCCCTCGCAATCTGAGGGATCCCGGCCCTCCGGAAAAGCTGCTGCCAAAAACGTTGGACGCCGCGATCGCCATCGCGCGGGCCGAAAACCCTGGCATCCTCGGCGCCATTTTCCGGGAGCGGACTCAGCAACATGTGGTTGATCAAGTCAAGGGCCAGCTTCTCCCGAGCTTGACCGCGAACGCGACCTACACATACTCGGCGCCTCCATTTGAATTCCCCTCGGGAACCGTGCAGAAGGACGCGCTGGCGTTCGGACAACTGAACGTGCCCATTTATCAAGCTGGCGCAGTGTCCGCGCAAATCCGGTCGGCCGCCGAAAACCTCTCGCAGGCTCGGCAACAAATTGACGTGCAGCGCGAGCTTGCCCGGCAAAATGTCATGTCGCAATGGGGATTGATCGTTGCGGCGCGGGGGAACATCGCAGCGGGGAAGTCCGCGGTCGAGTCGACAAGGATTGCTCTTGAAGGCGTGCGCGAAGAAGAGAAGGTTGGTCAGCGTACAATTCTCGATGTGCTCAATTCAGAGCAGCAAAACCTGAATGCGCAAGTCTTTCTGGTCGCATTTCAGCGCGACCTTGTTGTGGCATCCTACAGCGTGCTCGCCGGGATGGGCCGGTTGACAGCGTATGATATCGCTCTTGCGGCCGAGCTTTATGACCCGACGCGGTATTACGGCGAAGTCAAGGACGCTGCCTATGGCTGGGGGCCTTCGGTTGAAAGCGCGGAAGATCCTCGCGTTGCCCCTGTCACGGATTCTGGGCGCACACCGGATCAAAAATCGACGGACGGGCCTGCCTATACGCAATACTTGCCGCAGATCCCGTGAGACCCGGCGGGGCTGAGGCAGGCCGGCGAGATCACGTCCTGGCCGGCCATCCCGAATTTGAAGGTCTTCGAGCAGAGCGGGTTATCTATTGATGGGCGCCGTGAGCCTGAAGGTGTGCGTGTAACCCGTCGATTGTCCTAGCAGGGACTTTTATGT
>JBAVVQ010000375.1:0-2661 GCA_049697375.1 Rhodomicrobium sp. | reverse complement strand
CCCAAGAGCTGTATTGAAGTTGGCACAGGCCGCATTAAACAAATTGCTGCGTCTAAAGAAACCTATTTTCATGGAATTGTGCTATTATATTTACTTTATACATGCTGTTACATATATTACCGATGATAGACCAAGATAAGCTTGTCTCCTCTTACTATTTTATGATGGGCTGCCGCGGGGGCTTGGAGTGCGCGGCACGTTCCCCGGCGAACATGCACCTTTGGCCTCTTAAAGGTCGCGGCGAAAGCTCTCCGGCCTTGATTGCATTCTGACCGGAAGTTTCTATACTCAGCGCACTTCATTCCATCTCATAGAGACCCAAATGTCAGCCGCAACCGCGAAACATCACTCATCGCAAGCACCGCATTGTGCCGAAGGCAAATTCTTTTCGGCGCCGCTTCGGGAGATCGATCCCGAGATTTTCGGCGTGCTCGAAAGCGAGCTTCTCCGCCAGCAGGATGAAATCGAGCTCATCGCTTCCGAGAATTACGTCTCGCGAGCCGTGATGGAGGCGGCCGGCTCCGTCCTCACCAACAAGTATGCGGAAGGCTACCCCGGTAAGCGCTATTACGGCGGCTGCCAAATTGTCGATGTCGCCGAGGCGCTGGCGATCAACCGCGCAAAGCAGATGTTCGGCTGCGACTTCGCGAATGTGCAACCCCACTCGGGCAGCCAGGCCAACCAGGGTGTCTTTCTGGCTGTCCTGAAACCGGGGGACACCATTCTTGGCATGGGCATCGACGCGGGCGGGCACCTGACGCACGGGGCCGCGCCGAACATGTCCGGCAAATGGTTCAACGCCGTTCATTATGGTGTGCGCCGCGACGATGGCTTCATCGACTACGAACAGGTCGAACGCCTGGCGCGCGAGCATAAGCCGCGCCTGATCATTGCTGGCGGCTCCGCCTATGCGCGCATCATCGATTTCAAGCGGTTCCGCCAGATCGCGGACGAGGTTGGAGCGCTTCTCCTCGTCGACATGGCCCACTTCGCCGGACTCGTTGCGGGCGGCGCACATCCGAGCCCCTTCCCGCATGCTCATATTGCAACGACTACGACCCACAAAACGCTGCGCGGCCCACGCGGCGCAATCATCCTCACAAACGACCCGGACCTCGCCAAGAAGATCAACTCCGCCATCTTCCCAGGCCTGCAGGGCGGACCTTTGATGCACATCATCGCGGCGAAGGCGGTCGCCTTTGGCGAGGCGCTGCGGCCGGAATTCAAAGCCTATGCGCGGGCCGTCGTGAACAATGCGAAGGCGCTGGGAGACAGCCTCAAGGCGGCCGGCCTTGAACTTGTTTCGGGCGGAACCGACACGCATCTTCTCCTTGTCGATCTGCGTCCAAAAAGCCTGACCGGAAAGGCGGCGGAAGCAGCCCTTGGCGCCGCCCATATTACCGTCAACAAAAACGGCGTGCCGTTCGACCCGCAAAAGCCCACGATTACGTCCGGCATTCGGGTCGGCTCTCCTGCGGGAACGACGCGCGGATTTGGTACCGAAGAATTCAGCGAGATCGGCGACATGATTGGCGCTGTTCTTGATGGTCTGAAGTCGGGCGAGGATAAGGCGCGGGCAGCGGCCGAGAAAGTCAAGGCCGAGGCTATTGCGCTTTGCAATCGCTTTCCGATTTATCAACGCAGTAAAGCTTGAAGTGAAGCGGCCGATGGCCCCGTATTAGGCAGGCTGAAAACGACATGCGATGCCCCCATTGCGGCGCCCTGGACACTCAGGTGCGCGACAGCCGTCCGTCAGAGGATCACGCCGCGATAAGGCGCCGCCGTTCGTGCCCGGCCTGCGGAGCGCGTTTCACGACCTTCGAACGCGTGCAATTGCGCGAGCTGACCATCATCAAGCGCAGCGGCCGGCGCGCGCCCTTCGACCGGGAAAAGCTGGGGCGCTCCATCGAGATCGCGCTCAGGAAACGCCCCATCGGCGAGGATCGCATCGAGCAGCTTGTCAGCTCCATTGTGCGCACGCTCGAGAACGGCAACGAGGCCGAAATCCCCTCCGAGACCGTCGGCAAACTCGTCATGGAGGGCCTGAAGGCGCTCGACGGCGTGGCTTACGTCCGCTATGCGAGCGTGTACCGTGACTTCCGCGAGGCGAAGGATTTCCATCGCGTCCTTGTTGAGCTTGGCGACAATTTCAATCGGGCCCCGGACGAGACGTGATGACGGAGATGCTTGCTTCCTCCTTGAGCGCGATCCCGCGCGCGGGCGCGGATGTTTCGCTTGCGCCCGAGGTCATGGCGTCCTTGATGCGACGTGCGCTTTTCCTGGCCGAAAGCAACCTCGGAGCGACGTCGCCGAACCCCTCTGTCGGGGCTGTCGTCGCGGACGCCGTAACAGGCGAAATCATCGCAAGCGCCGTGACGGCTCGGGGCGGACGGCCACATGCCGAAGTTCTTGCGCTCCGCGAGGCGGGCTCGCGAGCGCGCGGCGCCATCATGTTCACCACGCTCGAACCTTGCAGCCATTTCGGGGCAACGCCCCCATGCGCGCATACCATTGCCGAAGCCGGGATTTCGCTTGTCGTTTACGGTTCTCGCGATCCCGACATGCGTGTTTCAGGCCGCGGGCTGACCTGGCTTGAAACGCATGGCGTTCCCTCCATCAGAGGCGCATTCGCAAAGGACTCCGATTGGATCAACCTCGGGC
>JBAVVQ010000374.1:0-1651 GCA_049697375.1 Rhodomicrobium sp. | reverse complement strand
TTCGAGTAGATGTCCGCGTCGCGAAGTCTGGCGAGCGCCGGATCGGCCGGAATGTAGCGATAGGGGTTGATCCCGTGCGCCTGCACGCGGCCATCCCAAACATAACGATAGACGTCCGAAGAATGCGGTGGTGCGAACAGCAGCATGGCCCGCATAACGATGCCGAAGCCGAGCAGATAAACGAAATTGCGGCGGCTTTGCTCCTCGGTTAGACCATGTTTTTCCCGCAGGAGAAGGAATGTAAAGACGGCATAAATTGCGCCCTGGGCGAGCGGGAGATAGACAACCGTGTTGTCTTTCTCGATAACAAGGGCAGCAGCGCCCAAAACCATCGATGCGAACAGTGCGGCGGCCGCAATCATAAAGCTTGGGAACGTCCGAACGCCGATCATGCCGCAGCTCCCTCGAGCCTTGCCAGGCCAGCCTGAACGAAGCGATCGACGCGCTCTCGGAAGTCCGAGTTCGAGACCATTGACTTGAGAAGCGCCAATGAATGCCGCGCAGGACTGGAGCGCAACGAACGCGCGAAAGAGCGGCCTTCCAGTAGCTCAGCCATCAGCACACGGATGCCTTCGCAATCGTCGACATCGTACCACTCGGGAAGGATATGCACCGGAAGCCCTATTTCCGCGGCGCGCTCAAGCGTCTGCTGGGCTACTATGGGCGTGCTCCAGGCGATGTCTTCGAAAAGCCGCGGGTGCTGCGCTTTTAACGCCAAAAGGTAATACCCGCCGTCGGCTGAAGGCCCGAAAACGGCCCGGTCTCCATCTTCCGCCAAAACGCTCGCCGTCTCAACAAGCAGGCTTGCCGGCAGCGTCGGGCTGTCCGAGTTCAAAACACAAGCCACCCTGTGACCCGCCCCGAACAGCCGGTGGAGCGTCTCAATTAGGCAAGCGCCCAAATCCGGATACCAGACTTCATGCAGGACAATTGCGGACGGCAAGTTCGCACGAAAGAAGGCCTCGCTGCCGGGAGGGCCGAAGGCCATGGATCCCGCGATGCTCGCATCCGCGGAAACCGCGATCAGGTTATCGGCGATGTCCTTCAAGAACGCGGTATTGAGCGCCGCCGCTTCCTCGAAAGTCAGCGGCGGGCAAAGCCGGGTCTTGGCTTGGCCTGGACAGGAAGCCTTGGCCATAACCGCGATGCCGCAAAAGGCGGCCGGGTATTCCTGCGCTCTCACATTCATGCCAAGCGATTAGATAACCTAGCCCTAAAAATGTTCGGACTAAACTTTTCGTGCCCTCACGAGCTTATGTTATTTCTTGTTCTCGGGGGCGAAGAAAGATTGCGCATCAAAGCGTTGTGATGCGCCTTCGCTACTATGCCTTTCTACATTAATCTCAATTCAAAATCCAAACTTGAGAAGCCAGGAGAAGAAAATGCCCTCAGACCGGGTCCGGCTCAGCAGTATGGCGCATGGCGGAGGGTGTGGCTGTAAAATATCGCCAGCTATTTTGTCTTCGCTCCTGGCCGATATGCCCAAGGAGCAAGCATTCGAGCAACTGCTGGTTGGAACCGAGTCGGGCGACGACGCAGCCGTTTGGAAGATCGACGGACAAACTTGCATCATCTCCACCACCGACTTTTTCATGCCCATGGTGGACGATCCGCGCGATTTCGGGCGCATTGCGGCGACAAACGCCATATC
>JBAVVQ010000373.1:0-2830 GCA_049697375.1 Rhodomicrobium sp. | reverse complement strand
CGAAGATCGCGTCGAGGAAGGTCCAGCGTTCCATCTTGCGCTTGTGGCTGGCGGTGATTTCCGACAGTGCGAGCAGAAGCGACATCACAAGGCAGGCCCAGCCGATGACCCAGATGCTGCGCAGCGGTGAGTTGCAGGCATTGAGGATCGGCGCAAGCAGGAGGCCCAGCACCATGATCGGAAGGGTTCCCAGCACGATCGCCAGCGCGAACTGAAGATTGCGGTCGCGAAAGTCACCCCGCGCCGCAGCGGAAAGCGACCCGAAGACGATACCGCGCACATCGCTCCAGAAATAGCTCACCACGGCGAAAAGAGCGGCAAGCTGCATGGCCGCGGAAAACGCGGAACCCGGATCCGGCCAGCCCAGCGCCCAGGGCACCAGGCGCATATGCGCGGTTGAAGAAATCGGCATCAGCTCGGTGATGCCCTGCACCACGCCCAAAAACGAAACCTTTGCATAGCCAAGGCTTACAAAGCCCGTATCCAAGCCATTCGTGCACGCAGCGGCCATTGTCCCTCGCCCCTGATGGTGGAACCTTAAGCAGAAATCCATAGCGAGCCCGCAAGCCCCGGCGAAAGCCGCGGGGCTGCACGCACAAGCGCCCGTAAAGTGTCGCTAACGCTTGCGCCTCCCGGATGCCTGTTTTCGCGGGCATTTCGAATGCGTGCGCCAGGAGGCCTGCTTAGCAGCACCCATGCGCCTGGGCAAGCCTGCGGAGGCCGCGCCGGATGAGAATTCAGATGCGCCGCTCGGCGCGGGCTTGCTCGCTCATCTCTAACTGGCTGGGGAACAGTTTGCGCAGGGCCACGCTTGTTGAAGATGAAATCCTCCCACAAGGTGATCATTCCCATGAAATCCTCTCCGAAAACGCAGCAAAAGACCATTCTTCGCGCCGTCGAAGCGCAGCCGCACCTCGATCTCGACAAAGGGCAGGAGACGCAGCCCTGGGGAACCCTGACGGATCTTCCCATCTCGCTGAGTGAAGAGACGCGGATGCACAGCGTCGAAGCGCTGAACCAGCTTCTCGCCGACACGATCTCGCTCAGGGATATGTACAAGAAGCATCACTGGCAGGTGAGCGGCCCGACCTTTTATCAGCTTCACCTCCTCTTCGACGCCCACTATGAGGAGCAGGCTGAGTTGGTGGACACCATCGCCGAGCGGATCATGTCGCTCGGCGGCGTTTCAGTCGCAATGGCTCACGATGTGGCCGAAACGACGATGATCCGCCGTCCACCCAAGGGCCGCGAGACGCCCCCCATGCAGATCACGCGTCTGGTGGAAGCACACCGCCAGATCCTGGCCGAGTCCCGGAAGGCCGCCAAAGCGGCGGACGAAGCGGGCGACGATGGAACGAACGATCTTTTCGTAAGCGATGTCATCCGCACGAATGAGAAACAGGTGTGGTTCATCGTGGAACATCTTGTCGCGACACGGCCGGAATAGCAGCCGGGTTCGACGGCGTTTGGCCCAATCAGAACGTGGTTGGGCCGCGCCAGGGCAACTGCTTGTCGGAAGAACTAAGGCTATCCTGCCATTTCGTGACGGGCTGCGGCGAGGCCTCGCTCCGCCCCGGCTTGCGAATGGTCGTCCCCCCTTGTTCAGCGGTGACACCGTGCCCCTCGCTCTCGCCGCTCTGCTGAGCCAACCAAGTCTGAAGCAATTCCGCGCCACTTCTGAATCTCGAAAGAAGCGCCGTCATCGACATACGCATGTCGTCGCATACCTGAGGGTTGCGTTGGCAGAACCCCCTCACATCGTTCACGGTCTGTTCGGCTGATGTGATCAATCGACGGTTGTCTTCATGAGATCCAGGGAGCAACAGACAGATCAACATCACCCAGAATGCCAGCCGGAGTAAAAAAAACATAACGCAGCACTCCCAGCTTTACGCTGAGTTCATATGCTAGTGCTGAGGGACGAAATATAAGAGAAGCTACATGCCGCAATTTTACGAGTATCTTCCTGAACGGAACGGAGCAAAACTGAGATTTAATCTGTGCATAAGCCAATTACGCTTGAGCAACATTAACAGTCGCTTTCTGCACATAAACCACCTTTCTTTAAATAGAGCTTTGTGCAATTATCCCAGCCATGACCCGGTTACAGGCGCGTCTCAGCCTATTTGCCGTAGCGGCGATCTTTATAGCGACAGCGAGCAATGCGCTGTTCCTGCAAGATCATGCGCGATTGCTGAATTCAAGTCTTCCCAGCACCGCGGTCTCGCTCACGCAGCTTCCGGCCAACAAGGCGTCTCCGGATACGGCCAGCGCGCCCGACCTGTTGGAACAGGATCCGAAAGCGCCTCGCCTGCATGTCGCGCTTCAGCGGGAGCTTGCCCGGCGCGGCTACTCAATCCAGCTTCAGGCTCGTCCAAATGGCCTTCGGCTTGCTATTCTCGCCTATGAATTCGATAACGGCTTGCCTTTGACCGGAGATCCCACCGAAGATCTGCTGAAGCGCGTCCTTTTTGACGGCAACCAAGGCCCTCGCGGCTCCTTTACCGACCGCGCCGAGCTCAATACAAAACTTGTGATGGAAGCGCAGAGAATGCTCGCGGGGCTCGGCTTCTTCCGCGGCACTTTCTCCGGCCGCATGGATGTCTGGACCTCCAACGCCATCAGGGATTTTGAGCGGCATCGCGGCATTCCGCTGTCGGGCCGCTTGACCGGTCAGACCCTCCTCGAGCTGATTACCTATTCGGGTCAGCCCATCCGCCTTTCCTAGCACTAGCCCGCATATCTCACAAAGGTAGGGGCATTGGCGGGCTGAATCAGCGAAAGTTCTTCTGCCAAAAAGGATTTTCCTGACGCAGGAGACCACGCCGAT
>JBAVVQ010000372.1:0-2794 GCA_049697375.1 Rhodomicrobium sp. | reverse complement strand
CGTCGCGGAGCACCTCCGCAGGCGTCGGGTAAATGTCCATCGCATGGGACCTCCCATTGAAGAGTTAATCCGATGCTGCTGACGAACGCTTCACCGCGCGAAGCGGAGTTTGCCAGGCAGGCTATTTCTGCACGATTCAGCACACGTGGGCGCTAAGCCTCAACACGCAGCCTTTATGAGCAGAAGTCACCTCCCCGGCGCCCTTTATTGGCGCAATCGTTTCGCAAACAGACGCTTTAAGTGGCTATATCGACCGCTAGGTCAAGTTTTTTTTGGGGCCGAGGGCAAAAAAGAGGCCATCGAGCGCTAAAGCATCCTAGTGGAACAAGAGAAAACAATTATGAACCAATGACATGACGGTCAGTTTTAGGCGTTCGGAAGTGTCAAGTCGAATTGCAGGCAAGCATCCAAGTATAATACTCTAACAAGCGGATGAAATGACCGCCAAGTCGCCGGATGCCGGTGCGCTCTGGAAGCCCAACGCGCGGCCACCGAAAATGCAGCTCGGATGGCCAACGCCGCCTGTCACTATGCCCTGTTCCTCAACCGGGGATGGCTCGACCTTTGGGACAGCTATCTCGACGTCTATTTGGACGCGCCGAAGCGTTTTGTGAACGCGCAGACTGCCTGCATAGAGCAAGCTTTCGATCACTATCAGGAGAGTATGCAACAGCTCGGTAGCCTCGCCACAAAGGCGACGCGCGATGCCCGGTGGCGGCGAAGAACGCCTTGAGCAAGCGCAGCAGGCCGCTTATGGAGTTCGACTGCGCGAGAGGGCACATATCCACCAGAGCCTTGCGTGGTGCTGCACTTAGCGCCAACTCGACCAATGGTGCTTGGCGCGCTCGCGTGGTAGAAAGCTTCATTACCTTACTCGGGAGTGAGCCGCCATGACCTCCACTGCAACTGCCTCGTCTCAAGCCACGCGCACAGAGACCGACACATTCGGCCCTATCGAAGTGCCAGCCAATCACTATTGGGGCGCTCAGACGCAGCGGAGCCTCGGCAACTTCAAGATAGGCGGCGAGAGGATGCCGCTGCCGCTTATCCATGCGCTCGGCATCGTGAAGAAGTGCGCGGCCAAGACGAATGTCGCCCTTGGCCAGCTTGACAAATCTCTCGCCGATGCCGTCATCGCCGCGGCGCAGGAGGTGATCGACGGCAAGCTCGACGACGAATTCCCGCTCGTCGTGTGGCAAACCGGGTCAGGCACGCAAAGCAACATGAACGCGAATGAGGTCATCTCGAATCGCGCCATTGAGATGCTCGGCGGGACGATGGGCTCGAAAAAGCCGGTGCATCCCAACGACCATGTGAATCGCTCGCAATCCTCGAACGACACGTTCCCGACAGCAATGCATATCGCAGCCGCCATCCAGATCGAGCGCTCGCTCCTTCCCGCGCTGGAGCACCTTGCGGGCGCCATCGAGCGGAAGTCGGCGGAGTTCGACCGTATCATTAAGATCGGCCGCACCCACATGCAGGATGCAACCCCCGTCACGCTCGGCCAGGAATTTTCCGGCTACGCGACCGCCGTGCGCTATGGGATGGATCGAGTGAAAGGCGCAATGCCCCGCCTGTACATGCTTGCACAGGGCGGAACCGCGGTCGGAACCGGCCTCAATTGCCCTGCCGGATTTGCGGAGGGGTTTGCCGAGGAGGTGGCCCGCGAAACGGGGTTCCCCTTCATTACAGCGCCGAACAAGTTTGAGGCGCTCTCCATGAACGATACGGAAGTGGAACTGTCCGGCGCGCTGAATGCGCTTTCCGCGAGCCTGTTCAAGATCGCAAACGATATCCGCCTCATGGGATCGGGACCGCGTTCCGGCATCTCGGAAATCTCTCTTCCGGAAAACGAGCCGGGCTCGTCGATCATGCCGGGCAAGGTCAATCCGACGCAATGCGAGGCCTTGACCATGGTTTGCGCGCAAGTGATGGGCAATCACGTATCAATCACCGTCGCGGGCAGCCAGGGCCATTTTGAGCTCAACGTCTACAAGCCTGTCATCATCTTCAATCTCATGCAATCAATCCGGCTGATCGCCGATGCGGCCAGGAGCTTCACCGACAATTGCGTCACCGGCATTGTCGTCAATGAAAAGCGCGTGGCCGAGCTGCTTGAGCGCTCGCTCATGCTCGTTACGGCGCTCGCGCCGAAGATCGGTTACGACAAGGCCGCGTATATCGCAAAGACAGCCCACAAAAAGGGGACGACGCTCCGCGAAGAAGCGCTTGGGCTCGGCTATATCTCGGAAGACGACTTCAACGCGCTCATGAAGCCTGAGCTTATGATCAAGCCCAGCGAATAGGCTGTGGCGCGGCTAGCGGCGAGACAAGAAGCGGTTCGAGTGCGCCTTGATCCGCGTCTTGCGCTGCCGAAAAAGCGCTCACTGACCATTGCAGGACATCGCACCTCAATCACGCTTGAGGATGCATTCTGGGCCGAACTCAAAGGCGCTGCTGCGGAGATGGGGCTGACAGTGGCAGCCCTAGTTGCGGCGATTGACGCCTGCCGGGGGCCGGCGGGTTTGTCGGCAGCGATAAGGGTGGTCCTGCTTGCGCGGCGATCCGCGCCATAATTTCTAAAAAACTAGCTTGGCGCTGCTCGCCCCCTGTGTGGATAGAAACGGGTCACTGCTACACTCCACCCGGAAGGGAGCGGCCGTACCGATTTTGGTGGCGCGTAACCCCGTTAAAAAACCTGGTCCATGGGCTGTTGCGCACTTGAGAGTGGTGACGCCATCCGGCGATCCCGTTTAGGAATCTGATCATTGGCGCAGCCCAGCCCTTCCGC
>JBAVVQ010000371.1:0-6140 GCA_049697375.1 Rhodomicrobium sp. | reverse complement strand
GGTGTGGCTCCAACGCAAAATTCCTGCTGATTATTGGGCTGCTGCCACAAGCACCGCGTGAGTTTGCGGCTTGGTATCGATTGACGGATAAACCGACATTCCCGGGCGCAGATCACCGGCGAGCAGGCCCCCGGCGTCGAGAACGATCTTAACCGGAATGCGTTGCACGATCTTGGTGAAATTGCCTGTGGCGTTGTCGGGCGGCAGGAGAGCGAACTCCTGTCCACTTGCCGGCGCGATGCTATCCACATGCCCGCGCACCGCAACGCCCGGGAATGTGTCGACTTCGATTTCGACGGGCTGGCCGGGCCGGACATTGGTGAGTTGCGTTTCCTTGTAGTTGGCCACGATATAGGCCTGGGAAACTGGCACGACTGACATGAGTTGGGTTCCGGCCTGGACATATTGGCCTACGCGCAGCGTCCGGTTACCTATGACGCCGTCGCCGGGCGAGACGATGTCCGTATAGGAAAGGTTCAGCTCTGCCTGGTTTTGCGCCGCCTCGCTGCGGGCCAGCGTCGCCTTCGCTTGCGCAAGCTCCGCCTTCAAAACATCGACCTGCTTGAGCGCGGTAACGAGCGAAGCCTGGTCGCGAGCGACGCTTGCCTTAGCGGCTGCGATCCGCGATGCGGCTTGCTGCGCGTTCTGCACGGAGCCATAGCCCGTTGTGGCGAGGTGCGCGTAACGCTTGTCATCTTGTTCGGCGAAGGTCTGGTTCGCCTGATCGACGCCGAGCGCCGCCCGGGCGGCCTCGATGACGGATTGCTGCGCGTCAAGGGCGGCCTGCTTGTTCGACACGGCGGCCTTGGTTGCCGCCACATCGGCCTGGGCTTGGTCGAGCGCAACCTTGTAATCGCGGTTGTCGATCCGCGCGAGGATCTGGCCAGCCTTCACGGACTCATTGTCGCCCACGAGAACCGCCGCGATATATCCCGACACCTTTGGGGCGATCGTGGTGCTGTCGGCCTTGACGTAGGCGTCGTCTGTCGAAATCTCGAAGCGGCCCACGGTCCAGTAGTCCCACCCGAAATGGGCGGCTCCCGCGAGCGCGATAAGGCTGGCCCCTGCCAGAAGCAGCTTGCGCAGCGAGCGCTTTTTCGAAGCCTTTTGTGCCGCCACGGCGTCGGGGGTAAGGTTCAGACGGTCCATGACCTCTGATGCGGGGAGTGCGTTTTGGATATCGAAAGTTCTTGGATGTGTCGTCATTTTACCGCTCCTGCATTCCCCGGACGGCGATCCGTGACGCCGCTCTGTTATTTTCGAAACTTGTCGCTTTCCAAAATACGCGCTATATAGGTTGTGTCAAACATGAATTTGGAAAATGGTTATGGTAGAAATTCAACAAAGCGTGAAGCGATGCCGAGGCCGGCCGCAAATCCGCTGCGACGACGACACCCGGCAGCTCATCGTCGAGGCGGCGGCCAAGGAGTTTCAGGCGAAGGGCTATGCGGCGACCTGCATTGGGGATGTGGCCCAGCGCGCCGGAGTGTCCACAAGAACGCTGTATCGGCTCGTCCCCACCAAGGCGTCTCTCTTCAGAGCGGTGGTTACCGATAGCATCGACGGATTTATGCTTGCGATCGATGAGCAGGTGCTCGCCACGCTTACTCTTGAGGCGGCTCTCGAACGGATCCTCGCTGAATTCGGAAGGCTTACGCTGAGCGAGGAGACGATCGCCATCAACCGGCTGGTAATCGGCGAATGCGAGCGGTTTCCCGAGATCGCCGCCACCTTCTACGAGGCCGCAATTCAACGGGTGAGCGATGCGATGGCGAACTGGCTCAGGCGGCAGGGCGAGCAAGGCCTCATCAAACTCGATGATCCGCAAATGGCGGCGGGCCTCTTGCGCGGGATGATGATCTTGGACCCGCAGCGGGCCGCAATGCTCGGCCAGCGAGGCGCGCCTGGCCCGGACGAGATCGCGCAAAGAGCGAAAATCTGCGCAACCCTTTTTTTGGAGGGATGCCGCGCCGCCTCGACGCGGCCGTCAACGACGCAGGACGCTTCGGCCGTTTCCGAAGCTTCATAGGGTGCGCATGCTCTTTCGGCCGCTTACCTAAGAACCATGACCTCTGGTACGACCATGGCCGAAATCGCGGCGCTTATCGGCGATCCCGGCCGCTCGAACATGCTCGGCGCCCTGCTCAGCGGCCGCGCGCTGACAGCAACCGAACTCGCAGCCGCCGCCGGCGTGTCCCGCTCCACGGCGAGCGAACATTTGGCGAAGCTTACTGAGAGCCGCCTAATCTCGCTTTCCCGCCAAGGCCGCCATCGCTACTACAGTCTCGCATCCGCGCATGTGGCCCGCATGCTGGAAACGATCATGGCGGTCTCTGCAGACCGGGATGAAGAGCCGCCTCGCTCGGCACGCCGCATCGATCCAGCCCTTCGCGAAGCCCGAACCTGTTACGACCATCTGGCCGGCCGGCTCGGCGTTTCTCTGGCGGGAGCTCTTATCACGAAAGGCGCGATCGTCCTCACCGAGGAGGCCGGAGAGGTGACCGGTCACGGGCGCCATTTGCTCCGCGACTTTGGCATCGGCCTGGAAGCGGTCCCTCCAACGAAACGCCCCCTATGCCGGCCGTGTTTGGATTGGAGCGAGCGCAGGCCGCACCTTGGAGGCCGCCTTGGCGCGGCCCTTCAGGCGCGCATGTTTAGCCTTGGCTGGATCGAACGCCTGGCCGGACGCGCCGTCATCGTGACGCCTGCCGGGCGGCATGGCCTCTTGCAGGCGTTCGGCCTCGATTTCTAAGGCGGAGCCATGCAGTTACGAACAGCGGTCAAAACAAAGCCTGCCCACGCATCGCCGAATGAAAGCGCGCCAAAGGCAGGCATCGAAAATCCTGGTCTGACGCTGGCCGCGATGAGCCTAGGCTACGGCGTGTCAGCTCAGCGGGGCACAGCAAACCGCTGATCCGGGTAGATCAAGTGAGGGTTCCGGATTAACGAGCGGTTCGATTGAAGGATTTTTGTATACTTCGTTCCGTTACCGTAACAGTTATGGGCGATGGCCCACAGGGTGTCGCCTGATTTGACGACTGCGGACGAGCATCCCTCTTTTCCTGCGCCTGGGCCAACATGTGGTGTGAGGGCAAGTTCAGGAGAAGCGGCGGCTCGGCCTGACGCCTGCAGCGCCGGAACCGGCGTCTGAGGCGTTTGCGAAGCTACCCGCCGCGGAGCGACTATTATCCGGCTCTCTTGCTCTCCCGCGAGACTGCGCTGCCCTGTAGGATCGATCGCAAGAAGCGATAGGGTATGCTCCCCCGGAGGAAGCGATGCTTCGGGGGTAAGGACCCATTCATTATTGTCGTCAGCCTTCGTCTCACCAAGAACCTGGGACTGGCTCTTGAGCTGAATGGTCCAGCCAGCCTCGCTTCGGCCGGCGGCGACCAAAGTGCCCCTTTCGTCAACGGAGGCGATATCAAAGCTTGGAGCCAAGAGGGGTGCTTGAGATGGCTTTTCTTCCTTGCTGACAGGCGGTCTTTGCGAAGGCGCCCCGAGTCCAGCCGTTACATACTGGTTCAAGTCGACCGCTGGCATCCCAAGATAGGCGAAGCCCAATCCGCAAATCAGGGCCAACGTGAGCACAGTAAAGAGGAGGGCTCGCCGCCCCTTCGTCAGGCCGATGTCTTTTGTGCTTGCCATGGGGCGTCTCGCACTCATCTAAGACGTGCGCACCCCGCCCAGCCAGCCACGAATGAATAGTAAATTGACCTGATTCAAAAGTTAAGAGAGTTCTTTTACTTTCTAAATTCCCTCTCGGGGCGGCGCGTTAGCTGGGGCCTGAAATTCTGTTACGCCCGCATGCCTTATTAATCGATCTTGGGCTTGGTGTATTCATTGCCGCAGCTTGTCCAAGGTGATGGGAAGATCGCGCACCCGCTTTCCTGTAGCGTGATAGATTGCGTTTGCGACTGCCGCCGCGACGCCGACGATCCCGATCTCGCCCACGCCCTTGATGCCGAGCGGGTTGATGATTGGATCGGGCTCGTCCACAAAGATCACCTCGATGTTGTGAATGTCGGCATTCACCGGGACGTGGTACTCGCCGAGATTGGCGTTCATGAAGCGGCCTAAACGGTGATCGAGCAGCGTTTCTTCATGAAGGGCCATGCCGATGCCCCAGACCACGCCGCCAATAATCTGGCTGCGCGCGGTCTTGGTGTTCAGAATGCGCCCCGCCGCGACCGCATTGACGACGCGCGTGACGCGAATGACGCCGAGTTCTTCATCCACCTTCACCTCAGCGAATATCGCCGAATGCGTATTGCGGGAATATTGGCTAATGTCCTTGAAATTGGTGGAGCGTTCCGCTTCGCAGCGATCCACGCCGCCGTGCCGCATAGCGTCCGCAAAGGAGACGGCGCGGCTTGGGTTTTGCGCACTGACAATCTTGCCTTCGGAAAGAGTGACCTGGGCGGCATCCAGTCCTGTGAGTGGCGTCTCCGCCGCCTTGTTGGCGTGGCTCAACAGCTGCTCTCGAATGCCGTGAGCGGCCTCCGCGATGGCGTGCGAGACGGACGCGGCAATCCAGGACCCCCCCTCCACGGGAGATTGCGGCAAGGTCGAATCCCCAAGCTTGATGCTGACGTTCTCAAGGGGAAGGCCGAGCATGTCTGCTGCGACCTGCGCCATGATCGTGTAGGTGCCAGTGCCGATATCGGATGTCGCGCAGGCGACCTCGGCGTGGCCGTTGGATGTCAGCGTAATCCGCGCCGTGGTTTTCATCTGAAGCGCTTCCCAGACGCCTGACGCCATGCCCCAGCCGACAAGCTCCTTTCCATCGCGCATGGAGCGCGGTTCCGGATTACGGGTCCGCCAGCCGAATGCCTCGGCGCCTTCGGCGTAGCACTCGCGCAGGGCCTTGCTTGTATAGGGCAGTCCCTCGTTCTGGTCGCAATCCGAATAGTTTCGGAGCCGGAACTCAAGGGGATCGAGTTTCAGCGCCACGGCGAGCTCATCCATGGCGCACTCCAGGCCATAAACACCTGAGGCCGCTCCGGGCGCGCGCATATCACAAGGGGTGGGCACATCAAGGCGCGCGAGCTTGTGTTCATACTTCGCGTTCGGGCTCTTATAGAGCGCGCTGGCCCATGTTGTGTCGTTGCGAGCGAAGGCCTCATATTGCGACGTCATCGCGATTGCCTCGTGCATGGTCGCTTCCAGGGCGCCGTCGGATTTCGCGGCCAAGGCCAAATGCTCGATCGTTCCAGGACGATAACCCAACGCGTACATCTGCTGGCGCGTCAGCACGAGCCTGACGGACCGTTTCAACGCCTGCGCTCCGAGCACGGCCAGCACCGACTCATATTGCGGGCGCAAGCCCGATCCGAACCCTCCACCGACGAAAGGCGAAAGCACGCGAATGTCCTCGGACTTCGCGCCGAACACCCCGCACAGATAGCGCTGGACGTTCTGAACGCCTTGTGTCTTGTCGTAGACGGTGAGTTTTCCGCCGCCTTCCCAGATCGCGGTTGAAGCATAGAGCTCCATCGGGTTGTGGTGCTCGACGGGAGAGAAGTAGTCGGCCTCGTGCCGCACGTCCGAAGCCGCGAATGCATCAGCCGCATCGCCCCGCGGGTTTGCCAGCGACGCGGCGAAAACCTTGCCGGCCAGCGTGAACGCGCTTTCGCGTTGCTGGACCAAGTCGGTGGTGGGCTTTTCCCCGTGATAGTCGACGCACACGAGGGAAGCGGCGAAGCGCGCCGTTTCCCAGTCTTCGGCCAGGACCAGCGCAATCGGCTGGAGGCTGAATAGGACATTGTCGTTGTAAAGCGGCCGAAACGGCGACCCTTCCGGCGCGACATCGTCCTTGTAGCCGCTATCCTTATCGGCCATCGGCGGACGATTTTCGTGGGTTAGCACCGAAAGAACGCCCTCGACCCCCAGTGCCGCGCTCGTGTCGATGGCGGTGATTTTGCCCTTGGCGACCGTTGACGTCACAACGACTCCGTGGACGAGACCCGGGACGTTGAACTCGCCCGCATATTTGGCCGCGCCTGTAACCTTCGCCTTTCCGTCAACGCGAGGGACGGCAGTGCCGATATAAGTTGTCATGGCGCTCACCGGATTTTCTTGTTGGCCTGTATTTGCGGAGTTCCATTCGCCGCCTGCGTCAGCGCCCGGACAATGGCGCGGCG
>JBAVVQ010000370.1:0-3955 GCA_049697375.1 Rhodomicrobium sp. | reverse complement strand
CCTTTGGGAAGACAGGAATGAAACTGGATATTCCGGCAGCCTCATCCTCAGATCCGGTATTCCTAGATGAAAGCTCCGGCGGCTTCGTCAACGCGGCGCATCTGCGGGTGCTGATATTCGGGCTATTCTTTGCCTTCGGCGGCATCACGAGCCTCAACGATATCGTGATCCCGAAGCTCAAGGCGCTGTTCACTCTGTCCTATGCCGAGGCTATGCTGGTGCAGTCGGCGTTTTTCGCGGCGTACTTTCTCGTTTCGTTGCCTGCCGCCGCGATCATCCGGCGCACCGGCTATTTGCGCGCAGCCGCGATTGGGCTCGTGACAATGGCCCTCGGGTGCCTGTTGTTCGTGCCGGCCTCTTCGCTCGGCCTCTTCGCGGCGTTCCTGTTTGCGCTTTTCGTGCTTGCCTCCGGTATCACGATTGTGCAGGTCGTCGCCAACCCGCTGATCTCCATGCTGGGCCAACCCGCGACCGCGCATAGCCGCCTCACATTCGCCCAGGCGTTCAACTCGCTCGGCACAACGGTTTTCCCCTTTGTCGGCTCGATCCTGATCCTTCGCTCGCTTGGAGAATCGGATCCGGCGGCGTTGACAGGCGCGGCGCTCGACGCATTCCGCGTGGAGGAAAGCCGAACGATCGTGTTCACCTATCTCGTCCTTGCGGCAGCCCTTCTTGCGATGGCGTCGGTGGTTTGGGCGAACCGGAACCGCCTTCCCGAAGACCAGGCCGCCGAGACGCCGGTGTGGCAGGCATTTGGACTGTTGCGGCAGAGGCGGTTCGCATTCGGCGCGCTCGGGATTTTTCTCTATGTCGGCGGCGAAGTTGCGATCGGGTCTGTGATCGTCAATTTCCTGATGCAGGCTAATGTGCTGGGCATCAGCGCCCAGAATGCGGGTAAACTCGTGCCACTCTACTGGGGCGGCGCGATGGTTGGCCGGTTCATCGGAGCCTATATTTTGCGCCTTTTTTCTCCGGGAAAGGTGCTTGCGAGCGCCGCCGCCGCAGTGATCCTGCTTCTCGCGCTTGCCGGCGTTAGCACCGGCGCGGTCTCCGGCGGGGCGCTGCTTGCGATTGGCCTCTTTAACTCGATCATGTTCCCGACGATTTTCGCGCTTGCGTCGGAAGGCCTTGGCCGCCGCGCCCACGAGGGGTCGGGTATCATTTGTGTGGCGATCACGGGAGGCGCTATCGTGCCGCTCATCATGGGACAGGCGGCGGATGCCGCTGGCCTCCACGCTGCGCTGGCTGTGCCGGCCGCCTGCTATGCGGGTATCGTCGCCTTTGGCATTTATGCGCGCCGCCGCTTAGCGTAATAATCGCGGAAGAGGTTAGTTCATAGTAGCCGTCGCGCCAGCCGCGCCGCGATCTGGCTCCTGGCCTGAGGGCTTGCGCCCGCCTCCGCTACGCGGCGCGAGTACTTCCGAGCCGATGTTCATGTTCTCCCCGGCGAAGCCGCTAAACACCATGTCTGGCGCGCTGATATTGTGGCGGGAAGGCAAAACACGCCCCATCCAGGCCTTCGTCGCCCTGGCTGTTCCGAAAGCCATGATTGGCGCCTCTAGCCAGGCTTTCTCTTCGGGCCGCTGCAGCGCGATGCGGGCGACATCGGCATTGAACTCCGTGACATACATAGAACTCAGCGCTGCGAAGGGCTTGCCCACGATCGCCTGGTCGAAGCCGACATCGAGCACGATACGATCATCATTGATCTCGCTCACCTTGACCGTACCGACACCACCATCGCTGAAAGCGAGGCGGAAGGTGCGGCTCTCCGGATGGAAGGAAATTTCCTTGAACTCAGCAACCGGCATTTGCTTCCTCTCGATAGGCCCGACGAGGAAGGAGGAGCCATAGGAGGTCCATGCGAGGTTTGGAGGCGGCAGCGGATGAATCCGCCAGATGCCGCTGGTCGGATAGAGCACCAGCACTTGCTCGGCCTTGCCGCGCACGAACACCCAAAGCTGTAGCATGGTGAGGTTGTGCTCGACGCGCTCGCCGATGCGCACCGGCACGTCGCGGCGCAGCCAATAATCGGAGACCTCATAGCCCGTCACCCACATGAAGGGCGATTCGTAAAAGGTGATACGTCGCTCCGTCGGCGGCGGCAGGTCGGCGTCATGGGGGATGTCGCAATCCGTCCAATTAGGTTCGCGCCGGTCAGCGCCGACGCTGCCGATATAGGCAGGAAGCACGGCCTCGATTCGGAAACGGCGCACATTCGCCGAAGCGAAATTGATGATCACGTTGTCCTTCTCGGCGCAGCTTTCGGGCGTGCTTGCATTCGTCACCTCTACAGCGAGCGGCTTGGGCGGCGGCGTCTGCGCCGTGGCCGGTGAGGGCGCGGCGGAGGAAAGCGCAAGGACAAAAGCGCAAAGCAGGGCCACAGTGAAACCGGCGCGCTCGATGCGCTCGCCATAAAGATCGTCCGATCGTGTCATTGCGCCCCGTCATCCCGGATATATCAGGTAGCTTCTAGCCCGGAGTTCCTGGTTCTTTTGCTGCAGGTTAACCGAAACAACCGTTTTGTTTCCTTACGTAGCTCTGTGACTGAAAGCAACAGTCTGGAGTCACGTTTGGAAGCCAATTGACATTCCACGGCGCCATAAGGCCCCGATCTCTCGACCCGGAGCAGCTGAATTGGACTTCTGAGAGTCAAGCCTGCGGCGTCCCGGTCAAGCCGAACCGGGCCTTGATGCGCTCGAAGAGCTGGTCACGCAGCGTCCTGTAAGACTGCAAAATCTGCTCGCGATTGCCTGCGGCGATGGCGGAAGGATCGATTGTCGGCCAGTATTCCACATCGACGGCCATCGTGCGTGTGAATTCAAGCGCCTTGTGATGGGCTTCCGGAGCCAGCGTCACGATGAGGTCGAACGTGGTGTCTTCCAGGTCCTCGATCGTCTGGGGCTGGTGGCGCGCGATGTCGATGCCGACTTCGTCCATGACGGCGATTGCGAAAGGGTCTGTCTCACCCGGCCTGACGCCCGCCGACTGTACATACATCCGCTTGCCCAAGAGATAGCGCAGGATGGCCGCAGCCATCGGCGATCTGATCGCATTATGTTTGCACGCGAACAGTACGGCTTGCGGGAGGTCTGAAGGTGACCGTTCTACGGTCGCTTCGTGCGAGAAAGGGGGAAGGCCAATCGTGGCGGGCCGGTCCGCAGTCACACTCAACGCTCTCGCTTCCAATCAAGCCCGCATCAGGAACCAAAGGGTAGAAACGTCTACAGCTTCTCACTTTGCATAATGCCGGATGCAGCTTGGTGAACGCAATCGAACACGACCACTAAAATTTGCGGCGGCGCAAAGACGGACTTCCCGCGGGGCGTCCGGGAAGAACGAACCCTTTTGCCGGAAGCATGAGTGCTATAGAGAAGGGCGAGCGACGCCGAAACACTCGGGAGAATTGTCATGCTTTCAAGACGAGCCTTCGTGGGGGGAGTTGCATTGTCTTTCGCCGCGCCAAGCATTCTGAGGGCGCAGGCGGCGCGGACACTCAGAATATCCCACCAATTTCCAGGCGGCGCGATCGACCAGGGCGACTTCCGCGACCGGCTCTGCCGAAAATTCGCGGCGGCGGTCGAACAGCGCGCCAACGGGGCCTTGAAATTCGAGATTTACCCCGGCTCCTCCCTGATGAGGACGAACGAGCAGTTCTCTGCCTTGCGAAAAGGCGCGCTCGATTTCTCGCTCTATCCGCTCGCCTACGCCGGGGGAGATATCCCCGCGATGAACCTCGGCCTCATGCCGTGCCTCGTCACCTCTTATGAGCAAGGCGCGAAATGGAAAGACGCTCCGATCGGAAAATCCTTGGCGCGCATCGCGGAGGAGAAGGGCGTCAAATTCATCAGCTGGATTTGGCAGGCCGGCGGCATCGCTTCGGCGAAGGCGATCAAGGCGCCCGACGATATCAAAGGCATGAAGGTTTGCGGCGGGAGCCGTGAGATGGACCTCG
>JBAVVQ010000369.1:0-4062 GCA_049697375.1 Rhodomicrobium sp. | reverse complement strand
ATGTTGCGCACACCTTTCGCGAGCTTCCCTTCGTCGGTGTGGTCACGGACGAAGCGGGGTGAAGGCTCACGCACGGAAGGCCAGCTCATCATCAAACTTTAAAGGCAATCTTATGCGGTCATTCTTCCTGCTGATTTTGATGGCTGGGCTCAGCTCTGCGGCGTTTGGCGATGAATGCGATGACGCCGTGGATCAGCCGACCGTGAATGCGTGCGCGGATCAGGCTTTCAGGAAAGCGGACGAGGAACTCAATGCGGTCTACAAGAAGCTGCAAAGCCGGAAAATGGACGACGCCCAAGCAGGGAAGCTCTTGATTGCCGCCGAACGCGCCTGGGTCGCGTTCCGCGACGCCGAGTGTGAGTTCGACGCGGCGGACAATATCGGCGGGACCATCTATCCGATGATCTATTCGGGTTGCCTCGAACGGCTGACAAAGGCAAGGACCGAGCAGCTTGATAGATACTTGCGATGCGAAGAGGGCGAAGTCGCCTGCTCAGTGCCAGCGGCCGACCAGTAAGTGGCGGAGAATCGAGGTCGGACGCTCCGGCGGTTGGCTTAAGTGCTGTGTTGCCGCCTTTATTGTCCCGCTGGCTGGAGGTGTTTGCGAAGCTCCGCGGCGGTTTTCGCATCGAACGCCACGAGTTTAACGGTGAGGCCCTGCGCAGCGCCCTCGGCAAGGCAGACATCGACGGCTTCGCGGCAGGCCTCGTCAAGCGGATAGCCATAGATGCCGGTGCTGATGGCAGGGAAGGCAATCGATTTGCAGGCGTTCGCTGCGGCGAGGCGGATCGCCGACCGATAGGCGGAACGCAACAATTCGCGGGCCTTATCCGTTGGGTAGGCGCTGTAAACAGGGCCGACGGCATGGATGATATATCGGGCGGTTTTGATCCCGAAGGCGGGGGTGATGACGGCCTCTCCCGTGGGGCAGTGGCCGATCGCGTCGCAAGCCCGGGTCAGCGCCTCGGAACCGGCAGCGCGGAAGACTGCGCCGCACACGCCGCCGCCTGCTTTGAGCGCGGAATTCGCGGCATTGACGATGGCGTCCACAGGGACGGCGGTGATATCGCCCTGGACAACCTCGACGAGACCTGGGGAGCTGGCGGCCATAGCCATTAAAGTAAGACAGGCCGCGCGCCGAGACGACGTCGAAAAGCTGGACCGCACCCTTCCCGCCCTTGCCTTGTCGCCGCCGGTGCGCCAGAAAGGCCGGATTCCGCAGGAGTTTGGGTTTCGGCCCGTAGGAGCAAATGACAAGAGGAAATGACCGCATCTCCCGCTGGGGGCGCCTCGTCACCGCAATCATAGGCGACCGCCGCCTGACGCTCATGCTGGCGCTGGGCTTCAGCGCCGGCCTGCCATATCTGCTCGTCTTTTCAACGCTTTCGGCCTGGCTGCGGGAGGCAGGGATCGCGCGCACCGAGATTGGCTTTCTGAGCTATGTCGCGCTCGCCTACAGTTTCAAGTTCCTGTGGGCGCCGATTATCGACCGGCGCGACGTGCCGCTTCTGTCGCGCTTCGGCCGCCGCCGGGCCTGGATGCTGCTCGCCCAGGCAAGCGTAGCAGTCGGCCTTGTCGGCATCGCTTTTGGCGATCCCTCGCGCTCCCTTGTTTGGACCGTGGCTTGCGCATTCTTCGTCGCCTTTTCGTCAGCGACGCAGGATGTCGTGGTGGATGGCTGGCGCATCGGCGCTGCGCCCATTGAGCGGCAAGGCATGATGTCGGCGAGCTACCAGCTCGGTTACCGGATCGCGCTTCTGTGCGCAGGCGCGGGCGCGCTCTATATCGCGGATTTCGGCGGCTGGAAGGCAGCCTATATTACGATGGCCGCGCTCATGGCCGTCGGCGTCACGGCAAGCCTCTTAGCGCCGCATCCACCTGAGACTGACAGGGGCGGACCGCGCGAATCCTTCCTGAAGCTCTATGCCGAGCCGGTCGCCGATCTCCTTCGCCGCAACGGGGCGATGATCCTCCCCATTCTCGCGCTCGTGGCGATCTATCGCGTTCCCGACTTCGTCTCGGGCGTCATGGCGAACCCGCTCTATATCGATCTTGGCTTCTCGAAGACCGCCATCGCGACCGTGACCAAGGTCTACGGCATTTGGATCGGCATCGCCGGCGTGTTCGCGGGAGGCATCGCCGTGCTGCGGCTCGGGTTGATGCCCGCGCTCCTGATTGGCGGGATCGCGGCCTCGGCATCGCATCTGGCCTTCGCCTGGCTCGCGCTTGCTGGCGTCCCTCGGCTCGATCTCCTGACGCTGGCCATTGGCATCGAAAGCTTCGCTTCGGGATTTGCCGGCACAGCGCTCATCGCCTTCATGTCCTCGCTGACATCGCCCGCCTACGCTGCCGCGCAATATGCGCTCTTGAGTTCGCTCTACGCGCTTCCCGGCAAGCTTGTCGGCGGACTTTCCGGGCTCATGGTGGACACGTTCGGCTATCCCGCCTTCTTCGTCGTCACGTCCGCCATTGGCGTCCCGGGGGCGCTCCTCTGTCTTTACGTCTGGCGAGGCGCCCTTCCCGGACACGCCGAAACAGAGGCGCTGCTGCCGGCGCCCGGCGCAGGCCGTTGAACCGGCCCTGGTATTAGGGAATGGAATAAGTTAAATTAATGCCCCGTTCAGGGCTGCTTGGCGTATGCCGATGGCCGCGGGCTTTTTTCGGTTTCGCTTCCTTGCGAATTTGCCATCCGCTTCACCGGTCCGCACCTTGGAGAACCAATGACCCGAGGGTATTTCCGTTTTCCTGCAGTCTTCAAGAATCAGGTTGTGTTCACGAGTGAGGACGATCTTTGGGAAGCGCCGCTCGATGGCGGCGCCGCTCGTCGACTGACTGCGGGACGCGGCTCGGCTCTCTATCCCTGTTTTTCTCCTGATGGCCGGCAACTGGCGTTCAGCTCTGCCGAAGAAGGTCACAACGAGGTCTATGTCATGCCGTCGGAAGGCGGCGATCTCCGCCGGTTGACCTATCTCGGCTCGATGTCGGCCCCATGCGGCTGGCTGGATGCAGACACGGTCGTCTTTCGCTCGATGGCTTATGAAGCCCACAATGTGACCGGCATCTGTACAGTGGGAGCGGCTGGAGGGCTCCCGCGGCCCTTGCAGCTTGGGCCCGCATCGAGCCTTGTGCTTTCGGAGACGGGACAGGCCGTTCTGGCGCGCCCTGGTCGCGCCGAGCCATTTCTCTGGAAGCGTTATCGCGGTGGCAGGGCGGGAAAGCTTTGGATCGCTCCTTATTGGGATGGCGAATACAGGCCTTTGATCGATCTTGACGGTAATGTGGGATCGCCGCTTTGGGCCGGCGAGCGCGTCTATTTCGTTTCCGACCATGACGGTATGGGCGAGCTCTATTCCTGCTCCGCGGAGGGCGAGGGGCTAAGGCTTGACGCCAGCCACGACGATTTTTACATCCGCAATCCGGCAAGCGACGGCAAGACCATCGTTTATCATGCGGGGGGCGATCTTTACGCCTTCGATGTAGCGTCCCGAACGTCTCGCAAGCTCGCCATCGACTATCATTCGCAACGCAGCCAGCGCCAGCGGCGCTATGTGACGGCTGCGAAATATCTCGAGAGCGCCGATCTCGATCCAAAGGGCGAGCGCGGCGTCTACAGCGTCCGCGGGCAGACTCATCATATGCGGCACTTCGATGGCCCGGTGAGCGCGCATTGCGTGCCCGGCAGCCGATGCAGGCTCGCGCGCTTCCTGGCGGATGGGCGGCGTGCGATTGTCGTCGTCGACCGCGACAATGGCGACGAATGCCTCGAAATCTGGGACACGGAGGATTACTCCGTCAAGTCCGTGCCCTCGACAGCGGAGGGGATCGGGCCGGAAGGGTTCGGGCGCTTTACCCAGCTCGAAGCCTCGCCGAAAGGGGAGCGCGCCGCTTTCGCAAATCACCGCAACGAGCTGTGGCTTCTCGACCTCGAAACAGGCGCAGCGCGTAAGCTCTCCGTCAATCCTTACCGCGCGATGGGCAGCTTCGCCTTCTCGCCGGATGGCTCGTGGCTCGCCTTTCAGGAAAGCCGGAGCCCTGCGCAATCCTCTATCGCCATCGCCAATG
>JBAVVQ010000368.1:0-5538 GCA_049697375.1 Rhodomicrobium sp. | reverse complement strand
GCTAAGCTGGCGTTCTTCCTCCCTCTGATATTCGCTGGACGGCGCTCGCCGCACGCCCTGGGTTAACGATTCGTTCGCGGCGCCGGGCGTTAATACATATGTGGTTAACAGGAGTGTCCCGGGATTTATTTCCGGTCATAGTCTGGTTATAAAGTGGTTTACTCGTCGCGAGAGGGAGAAGCGCCGCGCCTTCGGGCGGGCAGTGATATGTGGCTATAAGCCCTTGATAATGCGTGATATTTTATCGTTAATAAATTGCCCATTAAATTAAATTTAATGCCAGAATTTTTTTCATTTACTGGGACGCGCAAAAGTCCGTTAATTATGTTTCGGGGTCGCGTGCTAACCGTGAAACCACCTTCGTCAGGGCGCCGGGCGCGCCGGAGACGCCGTCTGTATTTGATTTTTTTTCTAGTTATATCAATGACTTGTCTTGTATTAACCTCTCGGCAAGGCGCATTTTCTTAAAATCTGAACCGAGCGAATCCGGGGCGCAAACCCAACCGGGAATTTGGTCCAAAGTGAAGAGAGCCTCGCCTCAGATGCACCCAAACGACGTCTCAGATAGTCTGGCTGTCCCACGCAAGGCCATGGCGCAAAAAGGCGGCGCGGCAGGTGTTCGCCATCAAGTAAGCGACGGTCATCGGCCCGACGCCGCCGGGAACGGGCGTGATCGCGCCCGCGACGTGGCGCGCGCTTTCGAAGTCGACGTCGCCGACAAGCTTCGTCTTGCCGTCGAGCGCCGGAACCCTGTTGATCCCGACATCGATGACAATGGCGCCCGGCTTTATCCAGATGCCCGGTATCATGCTGGGCTGGCCCACAGCGGCGACCACGATGTCGGCGCTTGAAACGACTGCGCCGAGGTTGCGCGTCTTGGAATGCGCAATCGTCACGGTGCAATTCTCAGCCAGGAGCAGGTGCGCCATCGGCTTGCCGACGATATTGGACCGCCCCACGACGACGGCATTGAGGCCAGCAAGATTTTCGCGGACGCTCTTGATGAGCCGCAGGCAGCCGAGCGGCGTGCAGGGCACGAAAGCCGGTTTGCCGATGAACAGGCGGCCAGCGTTCACCACATGAAATCCATCGACATCCTTCTCGGGCGCGATCGCCGCAATGGCGTCGTCGGCATTCAAATGCGCAGGCAAAGGAAGCTGGACAAGAACGCCGTCGATGGCCTCATCCGCGTTCAGCGAGGCGATCAGATCGAGAAGCCCAGCCCTGCTGATATCCGCCGGCGGGCGATGTTCAACGGAATGGAAGCCGAGTTCCCGCGCCAGTTTGAGCTTGCTTCGTACATAGACCTGACCGGCGGGGTTTTCCCCGGCGAGCACCACGGCGAGCCCCGGCGGGCGACCGGCAGCCGCCGTGAAAGCAGCGGCGCGTTCGGCCACCCGGCCCTTGATCTCAGCCGCCATGGCCACGCCGTTCAGAATCTGTGCTTCAGCCATCGGCCTGTCTTTTCTTCTTCGGTTTTGCGGCGCCGTCCGAGAGTTCGGCGAGAAGGATGGAAATCTTTTCAAGCAGCTTATCGGGCTCGCCGCTCACCGCAACCGATTTCAGTCTCGACTTCTGGCCTGACGTCAGCGCAACGGCGGATTTAGGAACGCCAAGCCAACCCGCAACCAGCGCGAGAAGCGCGGCGTTGGCCTTTCCGTCCTCAGGCGGGGTTGTGACGTAAGCTTTCAGAACCGGTTTCCCGCCATGGTCCTCGACGCCAACGACGCGCGCCGCGCTGCTTTTCGGCGTCAGACGAACATGAAGGATAACGCCATCCACTTTCCGGGTGGCAGGCAGGTTCATGACCAAACTTTCCGGCGCGCTCCCACGGCGGAAGGAGGAGCTAAATCAGCCAGCTCAAGAGAACGACGTCGCGGAGGAAGATCAGGCCGAGAATCAGTATCACCGGCGAAATGTCAAGGCCGCCCAGGTCGGGCAGCACCTTGCGGATGGGACGCAGAGCGGGTTCGGTCAGCCGGTACAGGCTATCGGCGATCGTGTAAACCGCCCGGTTCCGGCGGTTCACCACGTCGAAGGCGATCAGCCAGCTTAAGACCGCGCCGATGATAACCACCCAAATGTAGAGCGTGATCACCATCGCAATGAAAACGATAAGCGCATGCATTCGATTCGCCTCCCCGCAGCTCGATGCCGATTCTTTAGCTTGAGGCATACGGCTCTTCAAGGGATTCGCGCCGCGGCGCAGGCGCTTTTGCGGATATTGTTCGCTTCAATTTCTGGGAGGCTCAGCGACCGTCCCGGATGTCAAGCGTGTCGCTGAGGGTTCGACAGCAGCTTCAAGGTGCGAAATCCCTTAAAAATTGGGTTTGTTTCGCAACAGGCAGGCCAAGTGACCATATCGCCGCCGCCATCCCGGGAAGGCCAAGCCTTATCCGGGATCGTAACGAAGCCCCTATCTTTTTGCGATCCCGGCTCGCGCTTCGCTTTGCCGGGATGACAATTCGTTGGCTTGATGAGCGAAGTTCGCCTTAGCGGCGGATGCCGAGCCGGCCGATGAGATCGCGATAGCGGCCCTCGTCCTTGCTCTTTACATAGTCGAGCAGGCGGCGGCGCTGGCTCACAAGCTTTAGAAGCCCTCGGCGCGAGTGGTTGTCGCTCTTATGTGTTTTGAAATGTTCCGTCAGGTTAGCGATTCGTTCCGAGAGAACGGCCACCTGAACTTCCGGCGAACCGGTGTCGCCTTTCTTCGTTCCATACTCTGTAATCAGCGCGGTTTTGCGCTCCGGGGTAATCGACATCGGTTATCTCCGTTAGTTGTGCGATAATCCGGCTTCAGGCGGGGATGTTGAAAACCCGGATCGGATGCATTTCGCCGCGTTCCACCTCGCCAATGGCGACGAGGAGCCCGCGCGAGGTCGCATAAATCGGGCCTTTCAGGATTGGCGCGTTCCCACCCCGGATGAGGATGGATTGCCCCCGCTTCAGCCTAGCTGCATCATCCCCGCTTATGGCGAGCGCCGGGATGCCGTCCAGCGCCGTCTCGACGGGAAGAATCGCGCCCATAAGAGCGCTGTAGCCGTCGGCACTATTGCTGAACTGTTCAAGCTTTTCCAGGGAAATCGCATTCTCTTCGTCGAATGGTCCCACAGATGTGCGCCTCAGCGCCGCGATATGACCATAGCAGCCGAGCGCGCGGCCCAGATCGCGGGCGATGGAGCGGACGTAAGTACCTTTTCCGCAGGCGCAGATGAGGCGCGTCAGCTCCGGCGAGATCGGCTCCTCGATGTCAAGCTCGTAGACCGAGACGGGCCGCGGCGTCAGCTCGACAGCATCGCCATCGCGCGCGAGATCGTAGGCGCGTTCGCCATCGACCTTGATGGCGGAATAGCAGGGCGGAACCTGCATGATGTCGCCGATGAAGGCTGGGAGCGCCGCCTCGATGGCCTCGCGGCTCGGCCTCTCGCCGCTCGTCCGCACCGGCTGGCCCTCCGCATCGTCCGAGTCGGTCTCGACGCCCCAGCGGATGGTGAAGTCGTATGTCTTCTCGCAATCGACCACATGCGCGACCGTTTTCGTGGCCTCCCCGAAGGCGATCGGCAGCACGCCCGTCGCCAGAGGATCGAGGGTGCCGGCGTGCCCCACCTTTTTGGGATTATACAATCGCTTGAGGCGGCCGAGCGCCTGGTTCGAGGTCAGCCCTTGCGGCTTATCGAGAATAAGCCAGCCATTGATATCGTTGCCTTTGCGGCGCGCCATGTTGCTTCGCTTCACATTCACTATTTCAAATCGCGGGCGACTTCGGGGGAGCGCAAGAGATCCTCGATGCGCCCCGCCTCATCGAGCAGGTGATCGCCCTTGAATACAAGGTTGGGCACATATTTCAGCTCGACGCGGCGCGCAAGCTCTCCGCGCAAAAATCGATGATGGCGGTTAAGCGCTTCGGCGACGATGTCGCTGTTCTTGCCGCTGAGCGCGCTTGCGAACACAACCGCATGCTTCAGATCGGGGCTAAGCCGCACCTCCGCCACGGTAACAATTTCGCCCTTTAGCTCGCTGTCCTCGACGTCCTCGGTCTGGAAAATCTCCGCAAGCGCGTGCCGCAGCAATTCTCCGGCGCGAAGCTGCCTTTGCGAAGGGCCCTTTTTGGGTTGATGTTTCATGGCTGTTCTCCGAAGCCCGCATACTTAAGCGAAACTCGGCAGGAGACAAGCGAGTTCGCCTTGCCGCATGGCGGCTGAGATCGCCACCTTGTCGGCATGGCGCTCACATTTTTAAAATACATTTGAAACCAATTGTGCTGACATGGTAAGTCGAGTCACACCTAATCTGCAGCTATCGGATCGTAAGCTATGAGACGCTTTTTCATCTTAGTGATCGCGGGCGCCCTGTCGATGCTGACTTTAGCATCTGGGTTATCCCCGGCGAGCGCAGCTGTAAATACGCCTGCGTTCAGCGCCGCTGATAAACAATCTACAGCGGTCGCCAAAGTGTACTGGCGCCGCCACGGTTATTGGCATCGGCCATACCGCTATTACGGGTATCGCCCTTATTGGCGCCGTTACAGCTACTATAGGCCATACCGTTATTACGGGTACCGTCCTTACTGGCGCCGCTGGTATGGATACCGGCCACACCGATACTACGGTTATTGGCGCCGTCCTTATTGGCGGGGTTACGGCTATCATCGGCGTTACTGGCGCCGCTGGTGACGGATCACCGATTTACCGCCTGCGCTTTTATCGGCGCCGAGGGGTGGAATAGGCTAGACTGCGGAGCCATCTTCGAGATTGCCGAAGTATAAGCCATAGCGATTCATCAGACTAGAAAGCTCCGTCGGCTTCGGGACATTCAAAGATCGATGAATCTAACGGGAGCCAGAAGCATGCAGCACCGCCGGTTCAACATTCAACAGGAAAGACCGCCCGCGAACTGGCGCCGTGGGATGGTCCGTCTTTGGATTCTTATCTCATCTGCCTGGGTGATGGGGTGGCTCATCTATTTTGCAATCAAGTTTATGAGTGGAGAATTCTCAACCCCGCACATTCCTGTTGTGCCGGTGGTGCTGTTCGGGCCGCCGCTCGCTCTTTTGCTTTTCGGTATCGGCGCAAGGTGGGCCATGCGCGGATTCGAAACGGAGCAGCCCGAAGCTAGCTTGAATAGAAACGGCTCCGCGAACCTGCGGCAGGATGATAACAGGCCTGCCCCGTTTGCGGCGAACGTCGACAGGACTTCCCGCGGATAAGGCGTACTAGCGCTCCGCTAGAGCCACGACGCCGCCCACCACAGGGCGGCGCACTCCCGTTGTTCGGGGAAAAGTCGCAGGCAATTCGCGCGAGCGGCGCGCGGCCAGGAAAGCAAAAGCCTGCGCTTCCATGAAATCGGAGCTGAAGCCGGCCATGTCGGCTGTCATCATATCTGGGCCAAGCACGCGGCGAAGCCCCTCCATCATGTGCGGGTTATGCGCGCCTCCGCCTGAGATGATCCATGTTCTTGGTCTTGCACGGAAATAGCGAGCAGCGGCGGCGATGCCTGCAACGGTGAAGGCCGTGAGCGTGGCGGCGCCATCGGGCGCGT
>JBAVVQ010000367.1:0-1907 GCA_049697375.1 Rhodomicrobium sp. | reverse complement strand
GCTCCGCCAACTGGGCTTGAGACAGGCGCGCACGGGTGCGCGCCTCGATCAAGGTGTTGACGAGGGCATAGTCCTCTTCGAGATCGTCATAGGCCTTGCGATAGGCGGGATCATTTTCGTAATCCTTCGCGTGGATATCGCTTGCCTTGATTGTCTTAATCTTGCTCATATTAGCCCCTCGGCCCTCTGAAGAGCCTTTTCGATCTCGCTCCGCGGCGTCTTTTCCGTCTTCTTGACGAATACTCTCACGACGACGACGCGCTGACCGATTCGGGTTACGTAGAGGGCGCGGGCAATTCCGCTGCGTCCCTTCAAGCGGATTTCCCAAAGCGGTCCTTCAATGTGCCGCACGAGTGGGAAATGTATCCGCTCCAAACCATGGTCCGGATCAATCCGGCGATCCGTTGAAAGTGTGCGCGCTGGTCCGGTGAGAGAGCGGCAAATTCTTCGGCTGCCGTTTCGGTCAGTTCTACAGTCCAGACCATTATAGCAAAAATGTTATGGCGAGCAAGGTATGAACCCATAGCAACTGAAACTGTCGTGCTGAAGTGGATTTTTTACAAGAGGCCGCACGCGCCTCTTCCGGGGTGAGGAGGCGGAGACGCGACCAGTTCGCGAACGCGGCGCCGCCGGCGTTTTCTCAATTTTTTTCTTTAATATCAGCAACTTGCGTCAATTAGCCTCTCGGCAAGGCGCTTTTCGCTAGGATCCACCCCAAGCAATTGACGCGCAAACGCAAGCTGATTTGAGGATTAGAGCGAGATGGCACCGTTCGCCACAAGCATGCAAGAAGCCGCTCGCCTTCCAGGCTGGGCTCCGCGCCGGGGGCGAGCCAGCGGAAGCAGCTGGGTCATCAGCCGTTCGGATAGCCGCAAGACGCGACCCGCCGATGCGCCCGGCAAACTCTGTCTAATCGTCAAGCTCGCCGATGTGATATTGCGAGTAGAGCTGGATGCCGAGCTTATCCACGAGGTCGAGCTGGGTTTCGAGGAAGTCGATGTGCCCCTCCTCGTCGTGCATCAGCTTCTCGAACATGTCGCGCGTCACGTAATCCTTGACCGCGTGGCAGTGGGTGGCCGCTTCCTGATAGAGGTTGCGCGCGCTATGTTCGGCCGCCAGGTCGGCTTCGAGCACTTCTTTCACATTCTGCCCGATATGAAGCGGGTCGAGCACCTGCAGGTTGGGAAAGCCTTCCAGGAAGATGATGCGCACCGTGATCATGTCGGCGTGCTGCATCTCCTCAATGGATTCCTTGCGCCAGTGCTTGGCGAGGGACTTGTAGCCCCAATTATCAAGCAGGCGATAATGCAGCCAGTATTGATTGACCGCCGTCAGCTCGTGACGGAGCGCGGCGTTGAGATATTCGATAACTTTGGGCTCGCCCTTCATTTTCTTCTCCGGTCTTCGGCGCAAGGTAAACGCAGTGAGGCCGAGCTGGTTCGGCCTGCGAGGAATATGACCGGGGATCTTGCAGGATCTATCCAGAAAATCAAGACGAGGAATCAGGCGACTTTCGCGCCAAGAGTCGCGGCGGGCGTTTCCAGGCGGGCCTTGTCAATAATCTCGCGCATCGAGCGCACGCAGCGCCCGCATTGCGGCTCGCAGCCGAGATGCCTGTGAATCTGGCACGGCGTGCGCGGAGGGCTCGGAGCAGCAAGAGCAGTGCGAACTTGCTTGTCGCTCAACACCCTGCAGGAGCAGATGATCATTCGCCGGAGCCTGCTTTCGATTCGGAAACAAAGAAAAGGTAAGCTGTTTCGCTTAAGAAGGCAATCAAAAACATAATCTATAACGATTCTAACTTGTCAAACAGCGAATTTACTAAATAATAGCTGAGAAGTTCTTCGAGCTGATGTTCTTATAATAATTCTAAACTTCAGCCGGCGGCAGCGGCGGCTTCCTCGTAG
>JBAVVQ010000366.1:0-7663 GCA_049697375.1 Rhodomicrobium sp. | reverse complement strand
GGCCCTGGTGCTGAGCCTAGCCAGCGCGTCTTAAGAAACTTGTTTGTGTGTGGGCCGGATAGCTGCGAGGCGATCCGGCCCCTAATCGATTTTGGCGCCGATGCGGGACGTTAGGGCCGCTTGATGGAGAGGACGCTGCATCGCCATTCGGCAGGCGCAGAAGATCTGGCACAAGGCGACAATAACATATAAGAAATTCTGGTGGCTGGGGCATAAGCGTTTCACGAGCGCCAGCGAGAGGGTCCTTTCCCGTTATGACAGTCGAGAACCGAGATAGCTCCTTGCCCGTCAGCGGCAATCAACTCCTGCAGTTCGCTCCGAATTTCACAGTTTATGCGCTATCCTCTGACGCTCTATGCCTCTATTCCGAGGATCGGAAATTCCTGCTGCATGGCTCGCTCTATGTTGCGATCGGCGCCTTGATTGCCGAGAACGGAAAGAGTTCTCAGGACGTCATGAGCGTGCTGGAGCAATATTTTCCAGCCGAGCAAATCCACGAAGCCCTGAAGCGATTGCTTGATCGCCGCTATGTCGTTCCCAAGTCGAAATTCACGAGCGGCGCCGTGGCCGCCTACTGGGCAAGTTTGGGGCTGCCGCTTGCTGAAGCGGAAAAGAATCTTGAACAGTGCCGTATTCGCGTTCACGCGATTGATGTTGAAGGGGAAGCGGAACTGAGCCAAGCGCTGAGCGAACTCGGAGCGCGCGTTGTCAAGCGCACCCCCGATTTGACAGTTACGCTGGTCAGCGACTATCTCGAAGAACCTCTTGCGGAGTTGAACGAGCGCCATTTGTCGGATGGAACGCCTTGGATCATCGTTCAGCCATCCGGCATTTTCCCCTTGGTAGGGCCGGTTTTTACGCCGGGCAAGAGCGCCTGCTGGGTCTGCCTCGCGGATCGTATGAAGCGGAACCGCGAAGTCAGGGGAATGCTCAATCGAAGCGAGGCGCAGCTCCTTACGGTCTCACCCCTGGTCCAGAATACCGTCGGCCAAAGCGGCATCCAACTGGCGGCGATGGAGATCGCGAAGGCGGTCGCCACTGGCTTCCGCACGGATCTGCACAATCATATCCTGAGCCTTGATCTGACCGGCTCGGCGACCGTCAGGCATTATGTCGCCGCCCGCCCCCAGTGCCGGGCATGCGGCTCGGACGAATTTCGAAACCCGGACCGTGCCCCGGTTCCGCTTGAGTTGAAGGGCGGCGGCCGGCCGGTCATGACCAGTGGCGGCTACCGCACCATGTCATCGCACGCGACCGTGGCCCACTACCGCAAGCATATCAGCCCCCTGACTGGCGTGGTTTCGCGGCTCGAGCGCATCGAAACGGATCTGCCGCTGAATACGTCCTATTTCGCAAAGCACAACTTTTCCGCGCCCTCGAAAACAGTCCATGAACTGATGGGCGCGTTGGAGGGCAGCAGCTTCGGTAAGGGCAGCACCGCCGAACAGGGCCAGGCAAGCGCGCTCATGGAGGCGATCGAGCGCTATTCCGGCGTCTTCCAGGGCGATGAAATCAGGGTCAAGAAGCGGTTCAAGGAATTCCCTCAGGGTGAGGCTATCTTAGCGAACAGCGTTCTGAACTTCAGTGAAGAGCAGTACCGCCGGGGCTTGGCTGAAATGCCTGCCCCGGAAGATGAGCCGATGAGTCCGTATCTTTTCGATACCGAGACTGAGATGGAATGGTCGCCCATATGGTCATTGCGCGACAAGTGCTTCCGATATCTTCCGACAAGCGTTTTATATTTCTATTACGCCGGGCAGGTCATTCCTTTTCATGCGGATTCGAACGGCTGCGCCGCAGGCAATACGCGCGAAGAGGCGATCGTTCAAGGCTTCCTCGAACTGGTTGAGCGGGATGCCTACGCGATCTGGTGGTATAATCGGCTGAAGCGGCCTGCGGTCAATCTTGACAGGTTCAATGATTCCTACGTCCGGGATCTGCAAATTCAGCTGACCGAAAGCGGTAAGCGTCTCTGGGTGCTCGACATAACGAGCGATCTTGGCATTCCGAGCTTCGTCGCGATAACGCACTGGGAGCAGGACGGGAGCGAATATATTGAATTCGGCTCCGGCTCGCATTTCGATGCGCGCATCGCCATGTTGCGAACGCTGACAGAACTGAACCAGTTCATGTCAATCGAACTCATGGCGGACGGAGCCAGACTGCAAGGGAGCCTCGATGGCGTGACGCCATTGCGGCTGGCGGACCACCCCTTCCTGTTGCCAGGCGAAGGCGAAGTGCTGGAAGCTGAGTTCGATTCCAAGTTCAGCCGCCTGGATACGGATAAGCAGGTTGCCGCCTGCGTCGCAGTCGCCGAGCGGCAAGGCCTCGATTTCCTCGTTCTCGATCAGACGCGGCCCGATATCGAGGCGCCGGTTGTGAGGGTCATCGTTCCGGGATTGCGGCATTTCTATCGCCGTTTCGGGCCCGGCCGTCTTTACGATGTTCCTGTCAAGCTTGGATGGCTCAAAGAGCCGCTCAAGGAAGAGGAACTCAACCCCATGTTCCCACATACTTAAGGGGCTTGACTTGCGCACTCCCGGACTGAAGTCAAGGCGAGGGGCGGCTTCGCCAACCCTCTTTGCACGGCTAGACCGGTTGGCGAGGGTTGAGATGCATGCGAGCGGCGCAGTCGTCGCCGTCTTCGAAGCCGACTCCGTCATGTTGGGAAGGTTTGGCGCGAGCGCAGCAGCTTGTTTGCAGGATCTGCGCAAGGGCCTGCCGCTGAGTTCGCTCACGCCCGGCGGCCAGAACGGGGACAAAGAGATCGATTTGCTCCTTCGCCGCCTCGCCGGACGCGGTCTCTTGGAATATGGCTTCGGAAGTCCGGGAAACGGCGCCGAAGATCTGATCGTTATAGAGCCGCAGATTGCCGGCTATTGGCCGCAGAAGGCTTCGCTCAGTGATAGCGACGCTCTCGTTCTCTCCCGTTTTGCCTATATGCGGCGCCGGGGAAACGACATGGTGCTGGAGTCGCCCCGCGCCGCCGCCCTGTTCAGGATCTGCGATCCGAAGCTCGCCAGCCTTGTCGCCATGCTCGCGGCCCCGCAACAGGTCCGGCAGCTCAGGCAACAAGAAGGGTTTCCTGGGATTGACGTTCTCTCCGTTCTCACGGACTGCCAATTGCTTTTGAAGGCGGATCCTGCCGGTGGAAAGAATTCCCGGCTCGTCGAAGGCGGTCACGATCTGGCTCTTTGGGACTTCCACGATCTTCTGTTCCATGCGCGAAGCACAGAAGGGCGGCATTCCAACCCCGTGGGCGGGGTATTTCCCCATGGCGGGGCCATTTGTCCGCTGCCCGCGCTACGGCCGTCTTGGCCCGGCAAAACAATCGACCTTTGCGCGGCGATCGCCTCCCGCCGGGAAGCGCCGCCACCGATTGCGAAACTCCTGCGGGAGAGCCGTTCCACGCGCGATTTCGATGACCGGCAGCCAATCACGCTCGCGGAGCTGTCATGCTTTCTGGACGGCGCTGCGCGTGCTCTGCCGCGGCCGGGCAGTCCGGAGCCCATCGCCAGGCCTTTTCCGTCGGCAGGAGCAAGTTCGGAGCTTGAGATCTATCTTGCGGTCCACGCCTGCGAGGGGCTTGACCCAGGATATTATCATTATGACGCGGGCGCCCACGCCTTGTCGCAAATCGAGGCTTCCGCTGGCGATGTCAAAGCGCTCCTGACGCAAGGGGCATCCGCAATGGGCGTGACCGCCCCGCCCCAGATCCTGATCATGATTGCCGCCCGGTTTGGCCGGGTTTCGTGGAAATACAGCTCGATCGCGTATTCGCTCATTCTCAAGGATGCCGGCGTTCTCACTGAGGTGCTTCACCTCATGGCCTGCGGGATGGGACTTGGCGGATGCGCGATCGGGATCGCAAATATCGATTCGTTTGAAAAAATCACAGGGATCGAATTCAATATCGAGGGGCTTGTCGGTCAATTCGCCCTTGGCCGCCCGCTTCCGCCCGCCGCTCCACAATAGCCGCCGTTCCGGCCCTACTTTTTATTCAAGGGGTCGCGCGACGAATAGCATCCGACAGCGATATGCACGCGCCTATCCATCAAACCAAAGACGGCGCCGTGAGGGTCCTGGCATTGGATGATTCGAGCCGCGCCTGCCACGGTAAGCGGGCCGTAAATGATTTCACCGCCAAGGGCCACCGCCTGTTTCGCCGCCGCCTCGATGTCGCTGACGCTGAAATAATAGAGCCAGAGGGAAAACCCCGCCCCGTCGAGCCGGTTGAACATGCCCCCGATCGTCTCCGCGCCAGCGGAGAATTCCTGATAGCTGCCCACGGGGCTGGGGGTGGCGTCGGCCTTTTGCCAGCCGAGCAGTTTGTTGTAGAAGATGAAGGCCCTTTCCAAGTCGATGGCGATCAACTCTCGCCAGACCACCTGTCCTAGCCCATCGGGTTGCGCGGGCTGCTCCTTGCTCTCGATCAAAGCGAGCGTCGCTCCTTGAGAGTCGGCTATGACCGAGAAGCGGCTGACGTTGGGGACATCTGTCGGGGGCATATGCACAGTGCCTCCAATCTTCTTTGCCCGGCTTATGGCGGCGTCGACGTCGTCCACACCAACATAACCCCTCCACTGCGGAGGCACTTCACCGGCTTTTTGTGGGCCTGCCTGTAACTTTGCAAGACCGGCCACGGGGGCGCCCCCAGCGGTAAAGATCGTATAGTTCGAGCCGGGCGTCGGAGCATCGGCGGCGCCCCAGCCCACGACGCTGGAATAGAAAGCCTTGGCGGTTTCCACATCAGTCGTCGCCAACTCGTACCAAACGAAGCGGCCAGCAGATTTGCCCATATTCGCCTTTCCCCGGCGCAATGCGATGCGCAGGCGAAGTTGTGATCCCTTATCCTTGATCAAGATGCAAGAGCCGCCTTGCCGGTGCGATCACGTCTCATGCAAACTTCGCGACGCTTTGCCCATGGCCGTCTGCGGTCGCAAGAACGCGGCATGCGTTTGCAAAGCCTCCGGTTGACTGGATTTTTCATGGGGCGCATCATAGGTTGTGGTCACTTTTGCCGCAGTTTGCGGGTTCTTCGCCGCTGCAGGCTCTCTAGCCGTTGGGCGGACGCCGTCTGATGCCTTGATGTTCTTCGCGCTATCCCACGGACAAGACTCTGCCTCACCCCCGCATGAGGCCAAAAACCGACGCCGAATGGCGCCAGTAACAAAAAGGAGCAACGCCATGTTTCAACAAGCAATCGAGCAAATATCGAGCAAGGTTCTGATCAGGGACCGGTATGACAACTTCATCGGAGGCAAATGGGTCGCCCCCGTTGAAGGCCGCTATTTCGACAATGCAAGCCCTGTTACCGGCCAGAAGCTTTGTCAGATCGCGCGATCGTCGGCCGCGGACGTGGAGTTGGCGCTCGATGCCGCGCACAAGGCGAAGGATGCCTGGGGCAACGCATCCGTTCAGGAACGCTCGCTCATCATGAACAGGATCGCCGACAAGGTTGAATCGAACCTCAATCTGCTGGCGCTTGTGGAGACGCTTGATAACGGCAAGCCGATTCGCGAAACCACGCATGCCGACCTGCCGCTCGTCGTGGATCATTGGCGCTATTTCGCGAGCGCCATCCGCGCCCAGGAGAGCGGCATTTCCGAGATCGACCACGACATGGTCGCCTATCACTATCATGAACCGCTTGGCGTCGTCGGCCAGATCATCCCGTGGAATTTCCCGCTTCTGATGGCGGCGTGGAAGGTCTCACCCGCCGTCGCGGCGGGCAACTGCGTGGTGCTGAAGCCAGCCGAGCAGACGCCGCTTAGCATCCTGGTGTTTGCCGAACTCATAGCCGACATCGTCCCGCCGGGCGTTATCAACGTGGTCAACGGCTTCGGCGTCGAGGCTGGCAAGCCGCTCGCCCAGAGCAAGCGGATCGCGAAGATCGCTTTCACGGGTGAGACGACGACCGGGCGGCTCATCATGCAATACGCCTCCGACAATCTCATCCCGGTGACGCTCGAACTTGGCGGCAAGTCGCCGAACATCTTCTTCGCTGACGTAGCCGAGCACGATGACGGCTTCTTCGAGAAGGCGCTCGAAGGGTTCACGATGTTTGCGTTGAACCAGGGTGAGGTTTGCACCGCCCCAAGCCGCGCGCTCGTTCAGGAATCGATCTTCGATAAGTTCATGGCGCGAGCGGTTGATCGCGTGAAGAAGATCAAGCAGGGCCACCCGCTCGATCCATCGACCATGATCGGCGCCCAGGCATCCAACGATCAGCTTGAGAAGATCCTCTCCTACATCGACATCGGCAGGCAGGAAGGCGCCAAGGTGCTGACCGGGGGCCAGCGCGCTCATCACGAAGGGGAACTCGCGCAGGGCTACTATGTCGAGCCGACGGTCCTCGAAGGCCACAACAAGATGCGCGTCTTCCAGGAGGAGATTTTCGGGCCGGTGGTCTCGGTCACGAAGTTCAAGGACGAGGCAGAGGCGCTTCACATCGCCAACGACACGCTCTATGGGCTCGGCTCCGGCGTTTGGACGCGCAACATAAACACCGCGTACCGCATGGGCAGGGCGATCCAGGCGGGCCGCGTCTGGACAAACTGCTATCACGCTTATCCGGCGCACGCGGCGTTCGGCGGCTACAAGCAGTCGGGCATCGGCCGCGAAACGCACAAAATGATGCTCGATCACTATCAGCAGACCAAGAATGTCCTGGTCAGCTACTCGACCAAGCCGGTCGGCTTCTTTTAAGATACTCGACGGGGAGGCGGATCACGGAGGCCGCGTCCCTGTTTATCGCTTTGAAGGGACGTCCATGGTCAATCGCGTCGAGATAACGCCCGAAGCTGCGAAACTCGTTGAAAAGCTGCGCGCCCAGCATGGCCCGCTGCTGTTCCACCAATCCGGTGGCTGCTGCGATGGCTCTGCGCCGATGTGCTATCCTGCAGGCGAATTTCGCGTCGGCCCGCAGGATGTGTTCCTGGGCCGCATCGCCGATTCCGATTTCTATATGGGCGCTGCGCAATTCGAATATTGGAAACACACGCAGCTCATCATAGATGTGGTGCCGGGCCGTGGCGCGGGCTTCTCCCTGGAGGCGCCGGAAGGCCTGCGGTTCTTGACCCGCAGCCGGCTCTTTACTGAGGAAGAATCGAACGAACTTGAGGCAGCCGCGTCGCCCATGCCGGCTGCCTGATCCGGCGTTTCTATTTCAGGGGAGGGTAATCCGGGGCTGGTTGCCCGCATCCGCTCGGGCCGCAGGCGCTTGGCGCGGGGTAGTGCCCGTAATAGTTTGGGGAGCCGTAGGTCCAGTTGGGGCTGGCCCACCCGCTTTGCCCCCAGTAGGGCTGATACCATCCTCCGTACCAGCCTCCGCCCCATTGCGAAGGCCAGTTCTGCTGTTCTTGGGGATCGCCATGCCATCCGGGCTGGCCATTCCATCCGGGCTGGCCGTTACCGGGCTGGCCATTCCAGCCGCCGGGGCGTTCCTCGCCATATTGGACGTGAACGATGGGCGCACTGTCCTGGCCCCCAACGCGGGCCGCCACTGATGAATCGGGCATCGCGACCATCGCGCCCGCGCCGGCCTGAGCGGCCGTGGCGATCGAGGCGAAGATCGCGGCGCGGCTCATAAGCTTGAGTATTTTCATGACAGGTTGAAACCTCTCTACAAAACGAATCGCAATTCTCCTCGGCACAACAATAG
>JBAVVQ010000365.1:0-9784 GCA_049697375.1 Rhodomicrobium sp. | reverse complement strand
CTCGTAAGCTGCCGGCCCTCCCGTCAGAGCCTGCCGCAGCATCATGGCGGAGAAAGGCGGATCGATAAAAACGTAAAGCGCCGTCAGAAGATAGGGCGCAAGGAAAATGGCGGCCAAGGCGATGAGGCTCGCCTTAAGGAAAATGGATCGAGCTTGCGGCGCCCCTGCCGCCGTTGGCAGCGGCATCCCGCCAAAGCTCACGGTGGCGCCCCCTTCAGGATGAGGCTGCAGTGCGAGGGCGGAACTCACTTCCATCGCTGCGGGCGAAGGGTCACGGAAATCCGGAAGCGGTTGGGTCATGTGGATGCCGCCTCATCGTCCCGGGGGCGGTCCCTGCCGGAACCCTTGGTCAGGAACGCATAAGCGAGGCCGCCATAAATCACCGCGGGGGCGAGCCGCACGGCCTGCCACCAGCCCTCGAAGGGCACAAGCGTCTCGATGGCCCAAGTGGCGGCGAGGAGAAGCCCGGCGAGCAGACCAAAAATGATGGCCTGATGGCCGCCCTCCTCTTTCTCTTTTTCAAGAAGCCAGGATGCCGCCATACAAACCAGGCAGCTCCAGAACCCAAGCTGGCGGAGCGGCGCGACGAACTGATGTTCTGCGCCAATGATGTTCCAATGCAGCAAGGCCGTCTCGGCCGTCAGCGGCAAAAAGACCAGCCCGGCCGAAAGCACCGCGAGCACAAGCAGCAGCCTTTCGAATCTAGAGATCGCCGCCGGGCGGCTGATTGCGTGGTCCGGCCCCTCATTCTCGCCTGGGGCTGGCCCAAAAGACTCCTCTGTCCGGTCCATATGGCTTGCACCGCAAACGGAACTTAGCGGAGCATTCGCACGCGCTGCCGTAGGTCGCAAGCCTCGGCAGCGCAAAGCCCGAAAGCGCCCCGCCATTAGATGGCATATTTGCCGCGCTCGCGCAGCTCAAAGAGAGGCCCGCCCGCCAACATTGCGAATGCAGCCACGCGCGCCCTACGCTCTCACCTTCGGCTGACGGGCCGGATGGCCACAGGATGCTCTTTTGTCAGCCGGATTTCTTCTCGTTCATGGTGGATCACAAGGCAATCGCCCTGGCGCAGAGTGTACTCCACCTGCTCCATGCCAATCTCAACCTCCAGGATCTGGCCCCGATAGGTCACGGGAATCCGTAGGATTGCGTTGTCTTCGGGAGCGCGGCGCGGCCAGAACGACAAGGCGCCATCATCATCCCGCATGCCAGCAAACCCATAGGTCAGCATCATCCAGACGCCGCCCATGGCGGCGATATGACAGCCGTCCTTGACGTTGCCGCCGATGTCCGCCAGATCCATCAGCAACGCCGCCATCCCATAGCGAATCGCTTTCTTCATATCCCCGATCTGCGCGGCTACGATCGCCTCCACGCAGGTGGACAAAGACGAGTCGCCGGTGGTCAAGCGGTCATAGAATAGAAAGTTGCGTTTCTTTTCTTCGAATGAAAAAGCGCCCCCTAGAAGAAACATGGCCAGCACCACATCCGCCTGCTTGATCACCTGCTTTCGATAGATGTCGAGCGGATGATAAAAAAGAAGCAACGGATAATGGCTTCGGGGCGTATTCTCAAAGTCCCAGGGTTCCCGGTCAAGAAAACTGTCATCCTGCGGAATGATCTGGCGTTTTTCATCAAAGGGAACATACATCTTGGCCGCCGCCCGCAGCCATTCTTCGGGCTCAGACGGTTCGAGGGCGGTTTTCCTCACGAGCGCGTTGTAAGCCTCCGGCTGTTTCGTCTTCAAGGACTCGACCGTTTCGGCGGCGTAGCGCAGGTTTTCCCGCGCCATGAGGTTCGTATAGGCATTGTTGTTCACAACCGCGTTGTACTCGTCGGGCCCGGTCACTGAATTGATACAGAACATCCCGTTTTTTGCGTCCGAGAAGAAGCCCAGGTCCAACCAGAGACGCGCGGTCTCGACCAGCATTTCCGCTCCGAAATCTCGCAGAAATGCCTCGTCTCCCGTTGCCTGCACATACTTGCGAAGGGCATACATGATGTCCGCGTTGATGTGATACTGCGCGGTTCCGGCGGCGTAGTATGCCGATGCCTCATGGCCATTTATTGTGCGCCAGGGGAACATGGCTCCCCGATGGCCCAGCCGTTTTGCCCGTGCTCGCGCCTCATCGAGCATGCCGTAGCGAAAGGCCAGCAGGTTCCTTGCGATCGCCGGAGAGGTGTAGGTGAGAAATGGCATCAGGTAGATTTCGGTATCCCAGAAGTAATGCCCCTCATACGCCTGCCCCGTGAGGCCTTTCGCCGGTACGCCGGAGTCTTCCGCGCGCGCTGAAGCTTGCAGGATATGAAACAGGTTGAAGCGAATCGCTTGCTGCACCTCCACCGTATTGCGCCTTGCGCGAGCTTCCCTGATATTCCTGACCCGGACATCGCTGCGGCGCCAGAAGTCGTCCATATACTCCTCTTGGGATGCGAGCAGCTTCGGAAAACCTTGGGACGCCACACGATCCATCGTCCAATCGGCGCGGCCGCAGAGCTCTTCGGGAGAAGCCGTCGGGGAGGTGTGATAGACCATATACTTCGTGAGCTGAATTGAGCAGTTTGGCTGAGCTTCGACTGTATAGGCGACCTGGCCGAAATCTTCGCTTTGAAAGACCTTGTGAGCATGAGCACACGCGGTCTCCATCACATGATCGATGGCGCATGCCAGGCGGAGGCCGCTTTTTTCGGCGCCATGGCACAGCACAACCCGCTTGTCTCTTGCATAGCCCCTTCGGGGATGGAGAGTGCGGCCTTCGAAAACCCTCGCCTGCCGGGGATCACGGCCCTGGGCGTCCGGGCGAGGCCTGTGCACCGCCATCTCGGAAGAAATCACAAGGGGCGCCGCCGCGTTCAGGAGGGTGACGCGGTAGGAGATGGCGGCCACGTGCTTGTTAGGAAAAGAGACCAGCCGGCGTGACGTGATCTGGACATGCTTTCCTGAAGGCGTTTGCCAGATGACCTCCCGGTCGAGCGTGCCCGACTTCATGTTGAGCCGCCGGTCGTACTTCAACAGATGGGCGTGGGACAGCCAAAAGGGCTCATCGTCGACGAAGAGCTTGATGGTCTTGCTGTCGGTTACGTTGAGGATGGTCTGCCCGGTCTTCGCGAACCCGTAGGCGTCCTCTGCATAGACGATGGGCCAGGTTTCATAGAACCCGTTGACGAGCGTGCTGTTTTCGGCAGCCGGGCCGCCCTCCTCCGGGCAGCCGCGCATGCCAATAAAGCCATTGCCAAGCGCCAGCACGGTTTCGAGTTGCGCCAGGAAGTCGGGACGAAACTCCTTTTCTATGACGTTCCATTCATCGACAGGATAATCGCCAATTGGCGGACTGAGGCGTTTATGCCGGATCATTGGGTCGATCCTCACTGAAAAGGCGTCGCTGAAACAAGATCGTCTACCGGCAAAAGTCGCGCCGCGCCGCTGAAGTTCCCAACCCCTTCCCCGCAGCGCCAAGGTTTAATACGGAATCCGGTTGAACAGTTCGCAGCCTCGTCATTCCGGAAGGGCGGTTACGCCCTATCCGGGATCGCAAAAAGCGCTGGCATTTGGTTCGGGTCTAAATGGCTACCCGCCGCTGGACTTCGCCCCGGGCGTGTCCTCGTGTTTTCCTGTCGCCTGGGCTCCGTCGCTTTCATGTTTCTTTGCTTCGACGAGGGTCTCGCGTTTGGCCTTCAAAAGAGGCTGGATCGCCGGTTCGGCGACGCGATAAAGGTAGTCGCTGGCCGAGCTCGCGAAGAGATAGGCACCGCCAGCGGCTTCTTTCTTGTATTTGAGGAGAACCGTCGATCCGTCCGTATTCCCGATCGAAACTTCGATGTCTGGACCATTGACTTTGGCGAGCGCGTCGGCTCCCTTGCCTTGCACGGCGTCGAAAGCCGGATGGGCGACGGCCCCTGCAAGTCTCCAAACCTCGCTGTCTTTCTGCGTTTCGCCATCGGCGAGACCGGCAACCACGAACCGGCCATCCTTGCGGTCAAGCCTCAGATCGCCGATGGAGATGCTCGCTATTTTATCGTCTGGAACGCCGAGGACATCGCGGTTCATCCAGTCCTCGCCGCGCGTTCCCACATCGTAATTTGCGAATTGGATGCTATAGATATTGGGCTCGCCGCCAGCACGCGCATGAACCTGCCGGAAGGAGGGCGAAGTCCCAAGCAGGAGTTCGGCGACGGTTTTCTCGCCCTTGCGAAGGAGGATCCGGCGCTCGTGACTCTCCTCCCCCACTTTGAAGCGCCCAGATGCTTCAGCCGAGGTCGCGGCCGCCCATCCCTTTTTCAGGTCGGCGAGCCTGGACAAAAAGGCCGCCACTCTCAGCCCATCAGCCGGAAAATCGGCCATGGACGGCACAACCCAAACGCCATCGCGCCTGGTCAGGGTGACGGAACCTGCGCCGCTTTCGTCGATGTCGATCCGGTCCACAGCGTTCGCATCGAACGCCAGGAGCGGCTCTTTCGCCTTGAATGAGGCGTGATCCGAACCACTCAAGGAAAGGGCAAGCGCCAGGACAAGCTGGGCGCCCAGAACTCCCGCCAGTATAAGAGACAGACGTTGCATCTCGATCAAACTCCCCTGGCGCCAAGCATCGCCAGATATTTACGTCTCGTGGCGCGCCGCGAGGTGCGGTGAATAAGGTACACAAGCCCAAGGCCGAGGAGGGCGAGGACATAGTTCAGATATTCCCAGGTCGCCTGGCTTCCGCTCTTGACGGGCGAAAGGGTGCGCGAGAACTGGCCGCCACGGGCGCGAAGCGCGAGCAGATTGCGGTCTTCAAGCGACCAGTCGACAAGGTTTTGCGCGAAGGTGAGCGGAGTCAGATATTGTGTGCGGTCCACTTCGGAAACGAGAGACAGCACATCGTCGGACAGGAAACTGCTCGACCCGAGGAGGATGATGCGCGCGCTTTCAGGCGAGTGGCCTATGACGCCGGTGATGGTCGCCTTCTCGTCCTTCTGACGGGCGGCGCCTTTTTCTTTGCCCGCTTCGGCCTCTTCGCTGTTCGCCTTCTCTTTTACAGGCGTCTCGTCTTTAGCGAGCGGCGAAGGCTTGCCCGCGAAGAGGGATGTGAACTGGCCTTCAACCATCACACCCAAAAGCTGCCGGCCCTTTTCCCTTCCCTCCTCGAAGCCGAGATCGGAATAGGTTTGAAAATCGGGCACCACTACGTCGGAATTTGAGGCCCAAGAGTCGCGAGAGCTCTCGATCAGGCGAACAACCTTTTGGGCATTTGTCTTCTCAGCGTCGATCTTGATGGGAGCAGCCCAGGACAGCGTGAGCTGATTAAGGCCAACGGTCGGCGCATCGCCGCGGGCCAGCCCGTTCTCCCGAACGTCCACAAAATAGGGGTAGTCGAGAAGCTGGATTTGGCGGACGGGAATCCCGCCAACGTCGCGTTCGACAGGAATTGGCAGGGGTGCGTTCTGGCGGTCCAGAACCATGGACTGCCGCATCTCAAGGCCATGATAATCAAGCCACTTCTCAAGACCGGATCGCGATGGAGAAGCCGTCAGATTGCCTTGCAGCGACACTTTCAAGGGCGACGCCGCGACAATGACGGTCCCGCCTTTCATGAGAAACTGGTCGATGGCGAAAAGCTGGGTATCGTCGATCCTATCAGGCGCGGCGACAAAGAGAATGTCGGCCTCTTCCGGAACGCGCCCGCCGTGCAGATCGGCGGCCTTGACCTGAGCGTTCTGCCGGAGCTTGTTTTCAAGGAGCTGAAAACTCGGGCCGCCGCTGCCCGCGACGCCGAGTTGCGGCATCGGCGGCGTCGATGGCGGCGTGTAGAGCGCCACGGTGCGCAACGCGCCCGGCCTGAAACGCTTCAACTCGGCTTCGATATTCTGCTTCAGTCCGGCCTTGTCCAGCGACTGCGGCAGCGGAACCTGCTCGACCTTGTCGCCGCTTTTCAGGATAAGATGGAACCAGAACTGCTTCGGGTTCATCAAGCCTGCGGCGAGCGGGCGAAGGCCATACGTCTCCTCAAGACGCTTCCCAACGGCGCCGCCGCCTTCATCCGGATTGATGATTGCGGCGTCGAATTTGCCGGCGCCAGTCTTTTTATAGTCGCCGATCAACGCCTCCAAATCGGCCCGTAGTTTGGGCAAAGGATCGGGAAGCTTGTCATCGCTGGAGAAGTAGGCCTGGAGTTGCACCTTCTGCGGAATGCCACTGAAAATGTCGCCCGAGCCGCGATATCCCTCAAGCGCCTTCTTGACGGCGCGCGTGATTTCGTATTCCGGGTCGCGCAGATTGACGTTGAGGTTTGTTTCACCGGCCTGCTTGACTTCGATCAGATCGCGAAAGCCGAGCGTTTGAAACTCGTCGCCATATTGAACGAGGATGTTGAAGTAGGAATTCGTGACGGAAGCCTGATACTTGCTTGAGGTTTGAAACGGCACGGGCCGGATGCCGAAGCGGCTGTTTGCCTCCGATTCCAGGCCCGGCTCCTTTGCGGGGTCGACAAATTCAACCCGGACGCGCCCGCCTCCGGCAATTTCATACTCCTTGAGGAGATCACGGAGGCGTGGCGCGAGCGGCGCCAGAAGCGGATGGGTTTGCGCGCTGAAATAGCCGCGGATCAGGAGCGGCTCCTGGAGCTGCTGCAGGTAAGATCGGGTTTCGCTCGAAATCGAGTAGATATTTCCTGACGTGAGATCGGCGCGCGCCCAGGTTAGCTGGCCAAGCCACAGATTACCAGCAATCAGGTTCGCCACGAGGAGCCCCGCCGCGAGCCGCCATTGGAAATGCTTTTTTGCTTGTCCTTGGGCCGACCATCTCAGGCTCTCCAGAGAATAAAGATTGAGGACCAGGAACACTCCAAAAATGCTCAGATAATAATAGATATCCCGAAAATCGATCACGCCGCGTGCGATCGAATTGAAGCGCGATCCACTGCCAATGAGACGTAGGACTTCGCCACCGTCATTGCCAAAAAGCGACGCGAGCGAGTCCGAGCCGACCACGTAAAACATCCCGCAGATGAGGGCCGTGACGATGAGGCTGACGATTTGATTATCGGTCCGCGAGCTGACGAAAAGACCGATGGCGATATAGGCGGACGCCAGCGCCAGCGTCGCAAGATAGCCGCCAAGGACCGGCCCCCAATCCAGAGGACCGAGCATAGAGACAGTGATCGGCAGGGGTAGCGTCAAGATGAGGACGATGGCGACAAGCGCCAGGCAGGCAAGGAATTTGCCGAGCACGAGATGTATCGGCTTCACCGAAGTCGTCATGAGAAATTCGAGCGTGCCAGCGCGCCGTTCCTCGCTCCACATGCGCATCGTCATGGCGGAGATGAGGAAACTGAGCAGGACCGGCATCCACTCGAACAGAGGCCGGACATCGGCGATGTTGCGCGCGAAGAAGCGGTCGACCCAGAAGAAGATGAAGAGCAGCGCCGCGAGAAAGACGCCGATGAAGATGAACGCCGCCGGCGATGAAAAGAGCGCCGCGAGTTCCTTGCGAGCGATGCGAACGACATTAGACATGCGCCACCTCATGTGCTTCCGAGCCGGCCGCTATTTCGGCGAACACCGACTCCAGATCGCGCTGTTCGGAATGAAGAGAGAAAAGCTCAAGCCCGTTATCGTTGATGGCGCGCGCCACTTTCGGCGCGACCTCCTCCAGCGCACGGCCATTAAGGTGCAAACCATAGGCTTTTGCGCGGCCGGAAGATTGCAGCACCTCCACGCTCTTGACGAGGTTCAGCGCGACGATAAGCGGCTCGACAATGTCGGGACTGCCGTTGGTGACGAGCCGCAGGCGGCTGTCGCGGCGCAAATCGCTCAAGGCAGAGTCCAGAGCGACCCTGCCGCGATTGACGACGATGACGCGCCCGCAAACTGCGGCGACCTCCTGCAGGATGTGGGTCGAGAGAATGACCGTGGCGTTCTCCGCAAGCCGCTTGATCAGGTCGCGCATGTGCTTGATCTGCGATGGATCGAGCCCGTTCGTCGGTTCGTCGAGGATCACAATGTTGGGCTTATGCAGGATTGCTTGCGCAACGCCAATGCGCTGCCGATACCCGCGTGACAGACTGGAAATGGGCTCCATCGCCTTATCGCCGAGTTCGGTCGCCGCAATGGCTTCCTTGATGGCTTTCGGGCGGTCGCCATCGGAAACGCCCTTCAACTCTGCGGCGTAGTCCAGAAATTCGACGACGCTCATTTCAGGATAAAGGGGGCAATTCTCTGGAAGATAACCCACGCAAGATTGGGCAAGACTGCGCGCGCTTTCCATATCGTGGCCGTTGATTTCAACGGAACCGGCCGTCGGTTCAAGAAACCCGGTCAGCATTTTCATGATGGTCGTCTTGCCAGCGCCATTGTGGCCGAGGAGACCGACGATCTCCCCTGCCTCGATCTTTAAGCTGACATCATCAACCGCCGCGACGGCTCCATAATTGCGCGTGAGATTTTTGGCGACGATCATGAGCACCCCAGCCTAAGCTCGAAGTTCAGAACAAGTGGAAGCTGTTTATGGATCAGATGTTGCTTTTCAAGGCAAAACAACCCAGGCAAGCTCAGGGTTAGTTACAGTACGAACTCTGGGTTGCTTATCGCAAAGCGTGTGGCGAATTAATGGCGTCAACATTACAATCAGGAAAGTCCTCAGACCCGGCGGAGACTGAGCGGCCTTTAACGAGGGTCAAAACTTCCCGCGGGGCGTACTAGGGAATGAGATGCCGGCGAAGGGCCTCGGCTACGGCGTGCGTGCGATTTCGCACGCCCAGCTTCAGCTGCAATTTCTTCAGATGCGTTCTCACTGTTTCCTCGCCGATGCCAAGATACTGAGCCATCTCCTTGAACGGCATCCCGGCCGACAGCAAGCGCAGAACTGCGAGTTCTCGCGGGGTGAGGATATAATCCGGCGAAGGGGGGCTCAGGGGAGCCAGCTGATCCAGCCTCAAGGCTGCGAAGCTCGCAGCCGCGAAAATCATAATTCTCTCCCCGTCAGTGAACTCCTTCCCGAGGGGAGCGGCTGACCAAAAGGTGACGAGCCAGCGGCCGCCGACCGGGCAGCTGAACATATCGCGGGCGCCGTATTTGAGAGCGAGTTCAAATCCCCACCGGTCTGCGCCGACAGGTTCGAGCATCTGGAGGCTTTCCGTCGCCGTGTGCGGGCCAAGGCTCATCCGGGCCAGCATATAGCCGATTGGCAGCTTGTGAGGGATCTGCCTGATCCATTCGTCCCACCAGCCTTTCGGGGCCGAGTCATGAAGAAAGACCGTCTTGCCGATCACAAGCGACTGCAAGTCGGTGACCCTTTCCGGGAAGCGAATGGCGAGGAGCACGTTCAGATGGAGGCGCTTTGAGGTTATGGCGTGCAAGCCATCGAGCACCTCTTTCGGAGTTTTCGCGTTCGGCACACCGCATGAGTAATTGAGAAGCTTCTCGGCGAGGCCATTGGGGAACTGTGCAGGATCACCGATCCCTCTATTAAAATTCGGGTCCATGACGCTTCGGCGTTTACTCAATTTGGTTGGCGAGACGAAATAAAAATAAAGTTCTTAAAGGATCGGGGCAATTACATTCTTCGACGTGCGGCCCATCCATAAGTGGCAATGGCCTCCCCCCTCTCAGTTGTGGAACGCTTGAGGAAGGCTCGCGTTCAAAAGACATCCACCCTGGAATTCCGACGCGACGAACTTCCATGAAACAACACGCGAGTGGCGCGCTGCAACTTATGCATCGCATCAAGGTCGGCCCCCCGATTGTCACCAGTCACCAGGGGAACTCGGTCATGGTGACGACGGCGGAGGCGGAGATCACGCCCGATGCC
>JBAVVQ010000364.1:0-3421 GCA_049697375.1 Rhodomicrobium sp. | reverse complement strand
CGTAACGGAACCCCGAACAACCGCCGCCCTGAACGCTGACGCGCAACGCATTTTGCCCAGCGCCACCGGCCATGATTTCCCGAATACGGTTGGCTGCGCGGTTGCTCACGCTTATGTTGGCGTCCGTGGTCATTAAATTGTTCGCCTCTCTTGAACCTGGCTTGGAACTTTGGATGTTCGCGCCTTATTGTCAACCGGCGTAAGCCGTTAAGGATGAAACGCATGGCGGAATTAGCCCCTTACGCTGCGCATCCAGAAGAGAGCCGCGGCCGCCTTTACAACGAGGCTCCCTGCCCCACCCGCAATGTCTACCAGCGCGACCGCGACCGCATCGTCCATTCGACGGCGTTCCGGCGGCTCATTCATAAGACACAGGTTTTTCTGTACCATGAGGGCGATCACTACCGCACAAGGCTGACCCACAGTCTGGAAGTGGCTCAGATCGGGCGCACGCTGGCGCGCGTGCTTTGCCTCAACGAAGATCTCGTCGAGGCCATCTCGCTGGCCCATGACCTCGGCCACACCCCCTTCGGCCACTCCGGCGAGGACGCGCTGAACGAAGCCATGGCCACTGTCGGAGGCTTCGATCACAACGCGCAAAGCCTCCGGATCGTCACCTTCCTGGAGCACCGCTACGTGTCATTCCGGGGCATGAATCTTTCATGGGAGACGCTTGAGGGCATTGTCAAACACAATGGACCGCTCATCGACCGTAATGGCGCCCCTCTGGCGCGTTATGCTGAAAATGGGCTGCCGCTCGCCATCCGCGCCTACATGCAGGTCCAGGATCTGCGCCTCGACACCCAGCCCTCGCTCGAAGGCCAGATCGCGGCGCTCGCTGACGACATCGCCTACAACAACCACGACATCGATGACGGCTTCCGCGCCGGATACATCGCCGTGAAGGAATTGGAGGAAGTGCCTATTGCCGGCCGCATGCTGGCTCTCGTCCGCGCCCGTCACGGCGATCTGCCCGATTCGCCTCTCGTCTACGAGATGAACCGGCGGATGATCGCGAGCATGGTCCAGGACGTGCTGGTCGAGACGGAAGCACGAATCGCCAACGCCAAACCATCCACGATTGAAGACATTCGAAGATACGGGGAACCGCTGGCGCAGTTTTCGGAAAAGATGGCCGCTGAGATTGCGGATCTGCGGCGCTTTCTTTTCGCGAAAGTCTATAAGAACGCGGCCATTGTTCGAAAAATGACCGAGGCGCAGCGCGTTCTCCGGGAGCTTTATGACTATTTCGCCGAGCATCCCGAGGACATGAACCTGGAGACTGGACGGAAAGCGGAGATTGCGGACCCAATCGCCAGGCAGCGCGCGGTTGGCGATTTCGTGGCTGGGATGACCGATATGTTCGCGCTCAAAAAGCACGCAGCGCTGCTCGGAGCGGCTGAAGGGAGACAAATCCCCGGAACATAGGCGCATAAAAAAGAACGACGCCGGCAGGTGTCCTCACGCGAATCATTAAAATCTACGGTTAGCTTGCTCGCCTCAATCGCATCCTGATTAACGATGCATGAAAATAGCTCGTGGCTGTTTTGAGGTGTGCTTATTCTTCCCACTCCAAGGCGGCGCTGGAATTTGCTGGCGCCTTTAATAACAGAACCCGCAGCGTAAATCGTCCGCGGGATTGCGCGCGATCCTTAAATGCGCCAATGAATTGCCATGAACATATTTGCGATTTTTGAAGAGCGCATCCGCGCCGCGCTTGAGGCTTTGCGCGCAGAAGGCGCTTTGCCGGCCGATGTGAAGCTCGCCGGCTTCGTGGTCGAACCGCCCCGCGAGTCCGCGCATGGCGATCTTGCAACCAACGCTGCAATGGTGCTTGCGAAGCCCGCAGGCAAGAATCCGAAGGAGCTGGCGGCGCTCATTGCAGAGCGCATCCGGCTAGCCGCCGATGTGGAGAAAGTCGATGTCGCCGGGCCTGGGTTCATCAACATCACACTGAAAGCCGCCTTCTGGCCGGACGTTTTGCGCGCCGCGCTGAACGCTGGCCTTGGCTATGGCCGAAGCGCACTTGGGGCAGGCGAGCCTGTCAATGTGGAGTATGTCTCGGCAAATCCGACCGGCCCGATGCACGTTGGCCATACGCGGGGAGCCGTCTTCGGTGACGCGCTCGCCAACCTGCTTGCTTTTACAGGCTACAAGCCGGCGCGCGAATATTATATCAACGATGCGGGCGCGCAGGTCGACGTGCTGGCCCGTTCAGCCTTCCTTCGCTATCGCGAGGCCCTTAACGAGAACATCGGTGAAATCCCGGCAGGACTTTACCCGGGCGACTACCTGAAACCGGTCGGGGAAGCGCTCGCGAAGGAGTTTGGAAAAGAGCTCCTGAACATGCCGGAAGGAAAGTGGCTTCCGGTCGTTCGGGAACGCGCTGTCGCCGCGATGATGGATATGATTCGCGACGATCTCGCCTCGCTCAGCATCCGGCATGACGTCTTCTTTTCGGAGCGCTCGCTTACAAATAATGGTCATAACGAGATTGCGGAAACCATCGAAGCGTTGAAGCAAAAAGGCCTGATTTATGTCGGCCGACTTGCTCCGCCGAAAGGAAAACTGCCGGACGACTGGGAAGACCGCGAGCAAATCCTGTTTCGCGCAACCGATTTCGGAGACGACGCGGATCGTGCGCTCGTTAAATCCGACGGCTCCTACACCTATTTCGCAGCCGACATGGCCTATCACCGGTCGAAAATCGAGCGCGGCTTCAAGACGCTGATCAACGTGCTCGGCGCGGATCATGGCGGCTACGTCAAGCGGCTGACAGCGGCCGTGAAGGCGCTCTCCAACGGTGAAGCGGCCGTCGATGTAAAAATCTGTCAGCTCGTACGCCTTTTCCGCGGCGGAGAGCCCGTCAAGATGTCAAAGCGTTCCGGCTCGTTCGTGACGCTGCGAGAGGTCGTCGACGAGGTCGGGCCTGGACCCGTCCGGTTCATGATGCTTACGCGTAAAAATGACGCGACGCTCGATTTCGACTTCGACAAAGTGCTCGAGCAATCGAATGACAATCCGGTTTTCTACGTGCAGTACGCGCACGCCCGGGCGTGCTCGGTGCTCGGCAAGGCGCGTGAAGCATTCCCGGATATGGACCTTGGAGCATCCTCGCTGGCAGGCGCGAATCTGAGCTTGCTGACCGACGAAGCGGAACTCGCCCTCATCAAAAAGCTGGCGCAGTTCCCGCGCGCTGTCGAAGGGGCGGCGCAGGCTCACGAGCCACACCGGATCGCGTTCTATGCCCATGAAGTAGCAGCGGTATTCCACAGTCTTTGGACTCGGGGCAAAGAGTCGCCACATTTGCGGTTCATGGTCCAGGCCAGCTCGGACATTACGAGAGCGCGTCTCGCGCTTATTACTGGGGCCGCGCAAGTATTACGATCGTCGTTATACTTGCTCGGCGTCGAAGCAATCT
>JBAVVQ010000363.1:0-4106 GCA_049697375.1 Rhodomicrobium sp. | reverse complement strand
TCTGTTCCTCGGCTCTTCCGAAACGGCAGAACATCCGGCAGGGCTTTTCCGCGTCGTCGACCGCGACGCAAGAATCTACCAGTCCATTATTCGTCCCGCCGGCGAGAAGGATTTTCCGCATGTCTTCCTTCCGTCTCGCATGGGAGACATGCCGGTTTTCAGCTCGCCAGTCCGCGCCGGGGAGCATGGTCCGGCTGCAACCCATCAACGCGCCCTGGAGCTGTCCGGTCCTCCGAGCGTGCTCATCGATGTCACCCACCAGATCGTGAACATGTCCGAGGGGGCCGGGCGTTTCATACAGCCCTCGGGCGGACAGATCCGGAACGATGTCACCGAGCTTGTAAGGCCCGAGCTAAGGTTCGATTTGCGCGCGGCGCTCCATCGGGCCTTCGAACGCAATCAGCCGAGTTTGAGCCTGCCCGTTCCCGTCCAGTTCAACGGCGCTGCCAAGAGAGTGTTCTTGCAGGTGAGACCGGTCGCGCTTGAACGGGACGGCTCCCGGCAAGCCGTGGTTTTTTTCATCGAAGGCGATCCGATCCAACCGGCAGAAGCCGGCCATGAACCCTCCGAACGCGATAAAGCTTCCGACAGCGCGATTCGCAGCCTCAAGGAAGAGCTGGAGCTGACGCGTTCTCGTTTGAGAGCGAGCCGCGAGGAGTTCGAGGCCGCCAACGAGGAGCTTCGCGCCGCCAACGAGGAACTGCAATCCATCAATGAGGAATACCGCTCGATGGCGGAAGAGCTGGAGACAAGCAAGGAAGAGTTGCAATCCATCAACGAGGAACTGCAAACCGTCAACGCGGAGCTGAAGATCAAGCTCGACAGCGTTTCCCGCGCCAACAACGATCTGCAGAACCTGATGGCGTCGACGGATGTCGGAACGCTGTTTCTCGACAGCCAGCTTCGCATCAAGCGGTTCACGCCGCGGATATCCGAGCTTTTCAATATCCAGGCCGCCGACGAAGGCAGGTCCATCACCGATTACACCCACCGGCTCGATTATCCGGACTTCACCAAGGACGCGCAGGCTGTCCTCAAAAACCTGAGCGTGATCGAGGGCGAAATATCGAGCGACGGGCGCTGGTTTCTGACGCGCTTCCGGCCGTACCGGACGGTGGATGACCGCATTGACGGCGTCGTCTGCACGTTTGTGGACATTACCCAGCGCGTGAAAACTGCAAAGACTCTGAAGGCTAATGAGGAGCATTTGCGGCTCCTGCTCAGCGAGCTTTCACACCGCGTGAAGAACACTTTGGCTGTGGTCCAGGCGATGGCGCGGCTCTCCTTTAAGGATGATACGCCAAGGGAAGAGGCTGTGGACGCATTCACGGCCAGGCTGAGCGCCCTTTCCGCTGCTCATGACCTCCTCGTCAAAAGCGAATGGCGCGGAGCCCCCCTCAAGGATTTGGCCGAGAAACAGCTTGCCCCCTATGCGGTCGAAAATGGACGCATCACCATGGACGGCCCTGATATCTTCTTGCCGCCAGACATTGCCACCCCACTCGCGCTCGTCATGCATGAACTTGCGGCGAACGCATTAAAATATGGAGCTCTTTCGTCTAAGGCCGGAACCCTGAAGTTGGACTGGGGATTTACCACCGATGGAGTGGGGCCTGAGTTCCAGTTCCGCTGGCAGGAGGCTGGTGGACCGACAGTTCGCCCGCCCTTGAAGCAAGGTTTCGGGAGCTATCTGATTCAGAATGGCTTGCCTGAAGCAAAGGTCGCCCTGGATTTCGAGTCGAAGGGCCTTTTGTATACGGTAACCTTGCCAGCAAAGTCTGTGCGGAATGAATGAACGCGATATCTGATCAGCCATTGCGTGGAGCGCGGATCCTGATCGCGGAAGACGATGCGATCCTCGCTTTCGACCTGGGCATAGTCCTGCAAAAGGCAGGGGCGGAGATTCTTGGCCCCACGCTCACGCTGTCCCATGCCCTTAGCCTGGCGCAGACGACACCCATGTCCGCCGCCGTTCTCGATGTCAGCCTCCGTAATGAGGAAGTATTCCCGGCCGCCCAAGAGCTGACGGGGCGAGGTGTTGGGATCGTGTTCTATACGGGTTATGCCGCCGTCGATCAGCTGAGGCGGGATTGGCCCGATGCGCAGGTGCTCACAAAGCCGACCCCGGCGCGGGTTCTGGTTGAAGCGGTTCGCCGAGCCTTGCGTCCCAGCGCCGATCACGCCACCGCCTCCTGAGCCTTACACCGTGGGTCATCCGCGCGAATGGATGGAGGTCCGGTCCGAAGGGCTTTACTGCAAGGCTGGCGACTTCTTTATCGACCCTGTCCGGCCCGTTTCCGCGGCCGTCGTCACGCATGGCCATTCCGATCACGCGAGGGCCGGACATGTGAAAGTCGTGGCGACGCCCGACACCATCGCGATCATGGCCTGCCGGTTCGGCGAGGGCTTCGCGCAAAAACCCATCGAGCTGCCCTATGCGCAAGCGATGCATTGTGGCGACGCGCGCGTCACGTTCTACCCCGCGGGACACATCCTGGGCTCTGCCCAGGTGCTGATCGAGCATGGCGGCGCGCGCCTCGTTGTGTCAGGCGACTACAAACGCACCGCCGATCTCACGGCGCGGGAGTTCGAGCTTGTGCCTTGCGATGTATTCGTGACCGAGGCGACCTTCGGCCTGCCGGTTTTCTGTCACCCCGATCCGCAGGCGGAGATTGAGAAGCTTCTCACCTCGCTTGCCATCTTTCCGGGCAGCTGCCACGTTGTCGGCTGTTATGCGCTCGGCAAGACACAGCGGATCATGTCAGAGCTGCGGCGAGCGGGCTACGACAAGACGATCTATCTGCATGGCGCGCTCATGAAGACGACCGAGCTTTACGAAGAGCGGGGCGTTGCGCTTGGCCCCTACGCGCCCGTCACCAGGGAAAACCGCAAGAGCCTCGCCGGCGAAATCGTTCTCTGCCCACCCTCCCAATTGGCGGATCGCTGGTCGCGATCGCTGCCCGAGGTCATTCCCGCAGCCGCGTCTGGCTGGATGCAGATCCGCGCACGCGCCAAGCAGCAGCGCGTTGAACTGCCGCTCATCATTTCAGACCATTGCGACTGGACCGAACTCATCGAAACCATCCACGAAACGGGAGCGGAGGAAATTTGGGTGACCCATGGCCGCGAGGAGGCGCTGGTCCATTATTGCCGGAAGATAGGTCTCGAGGCTCGCGCCCTTTCGCTTCTCGGCTATGAGGACGAGGAAGGGGAGTGATACCTCCGCGTCATCTCGGAAGCCGCTTGCGGCTATCCGGAATCGTAAGAAGCGCAAACATCGAGATCTGCAACGACCCCGGATCGGCCTTTGGCCGTCCGGGGTGACGACTTGAACGGGCTTAAGCGAACAGCTTTCCGCGCATAACGAGACAGGCATAGCCGCCGATCCGGACACGCTTGATGCGGCGACCCGCGATCTCGATTTCGAGCTTGACCTCGCTCGGGCGTCCCATCTCAATTCCCTGCTCGATGACGAATTCGGAGGTGCCTTCGGGGAGTTGATCGAAGCGTTGGATCACGGCTGGGAAGGCTGCCGCGGCCGACCCTGTCGCCGGGTCTTCCGAGATCCCCACCCCTGGAGCGAACATGCGGGCGTGGAAGGACGCCTGATGGTGTATCGTTTCACGACAATAAAGGAAGACTTTACCATTGCTGGCGTGGAAAGCTCCGTCCCAATGAGCGACGGCAACCTGCGCCCGGCTCATCGCGTCCAAGTCCCTCACAGGGACGAAAGTAAAAGGAATGCCCGCGTCGTATTGGGACGGCTTGTGGTTGGCAAAGCCGATCTCTTGCGGCGCGAGGCCGAGAGCGGCGGCGATCCGGTCCTCATGCGCGGGCGCTCCCGCAAGCTCCGGCAGTTTCGGCACATCGAACTCGGCATAAGGGGCGTGCCCGCGGCGGCCAACCACGCCCACGCGGATGCTGCCGATCCCTTCTTCCAAGACTATGAGGGCATCGCAATCGGCGGCGGCTCCCGAAATCCTGTCATCGGCAAGCTGAATGGCCGCGCCGACCGTCGGATGTCCAGCAAACTGCAGTTCGGTCGAGGGCGAGAAGATGCGAACCTGGGCCGTATGCGTCGGAAGGCGCGGCGGCAACACAAACAC
>JBAVVQ010000362.1:0-13183 GCA_049697375.1 Rhodomicrobium sp. | reverse complement strand
GATCTGGCTATGCTCAAGCTCGCGGAGAGCGCGCGCATTGTGAAAGAGATTGGCGACACCGAGGTCGAGCTTGATCGACTGAAAAAGGCGGCCGGACAATCCGGAGACCTCGCCTACGGTATGGACGCATCCTCAGTCAAAGGCGGCGGAGGCTTAATCGCCACCTATAAAATCGTCAGGCGGAATGAGGCTGGCCGCCCTGAAGTTATGAGGGCCAGCGAGACAACCCCCATCATGCCTGGAGACATCATCGAGGTTGGATCGAGTAGAGTATCTGATAAGATGCCGGATAAGGCATCTGATAAGACATCAGATCAGAATTATTGAGAGCAAGCGGGGAGAATGATGACCGCGCCGCCGGCAGGACTTTTGGCACAGTTTGGCGTCAGAGTCGTCTTCGCCCCGTTATTACCCAAGATGGGTAATCGGCCTTTAACTTTTATCCTTTAGCCCTATAAAGTCGGTCCATCCTCGAAAGCGATGGATCAATATCAATTCTTTCCAAATACACCCAATGAACCAGATTGTGCATCAATTCGACCAAGACCCCGCAGCGCAAGAAGGCCATCTGAGAATCATAGGGGCCAGACTTTGGCGCCGCCGGAGGCTATTCGGGCTGATTTTTGCGCTTTTCCTGGTTCCTGCGCTTGCAGCGTTCCTGATTTGGCCCGCTCAGTACCAAACGACGGGGATGGTGATCGTTGGCAATCTGGATCCTTTTAGCAGCGCATCGGCGGCTGGAACTGACAAGCTTGGGGATCCTGCGGACCTGGAAAGTCAAATACTGATCGCAAAATCTCCCCGGATGATGCGGCTCGCGCTTGAACGGCCAGGGGTTGCCGCAGCGATTCAGGAAGAGTGTCAGCGTGGCGGCCTCTTGTCATATCTGAGGCATCGGGATTGTAGCGTTCTGAAGCCGGGCAGCGAAGCCATGCTCAATTATGTAGCGCCCCGTTACACGGTGCGAGCCGAGGGGCGGTCTCGTGTCATCTCGATGGGCTTCCGATCCTCTTCGCCGGACGTAGCCTTCATTTTGGCGAACGCGCTTATCGTAACCTATTTGGAGGATCAACGCGCGGAAAATGGCCCCGCTCGAGAGGAAGCCGCCAAGTGGATTCTTGCGCCGGCGCCAAAAGTGGAAAGCAGCGGCAATGGAGACATCGCCAAAAAAGAAGCTTTCTACAGGAACCTCCACAGCAAGGCGACTGACTTTGAAACCGAGAGACGAAGCCTCCCAAATCCCAGCCGACTGGTGAGCTTCGCCGAAATGCCGACGGGCGCCGCCTCCAAGTTACCAGTCCTGGTAATGGGGCTGGCGATTGCGGCTATCCTTGCGGGATTGGTAGTGATTAGCTTGGCCGAGAAGCTTATTCGGCTCTTCTACCTGGTATTGCCTGGGCGATGGGCGCTTTGGTTCTCAGCCTGATCGACAATCGCAGGTCGCGCAAACAGGGTCGCCCTGCGCCGGAAGCGCCGCCACAAATCCGTAAGGCAGATAGCGGCGCCGTTCCTGGCGCATGTCGTCGAGGCGAGTTATAGCGATCCGATGAGCGTTGCATCCGAACGATTAACGATGCTGCGTTAGCTGTTTTGCCGTTAAGGTGAATTAGAGTTAAATTGCCGCCGTTCGACTCGTATCCGATCCTGTCCCATGACATCGCCTCCGCAAGTCGCTTTCCGCCGCGGTTTCTGTTCGCTGGCTCTGGTCGCGTGCGTAACAACGTTCACGCCGCAGCCTGCGGCCGCGCGTGGCGGCTCGGAAGATGCCTGCGTCAGGTGGACCCAGAAGCGCCTCGTGATTGGCGCCGACCTCCAATCCCGCCGCTTCATGTTGGAACCAGCGGGCGATCTGGAGCTCATGCCGGTTTTCAGGGTAGCCGAGGGTCGCAGTGTTTTTCACCGGCCGTTCAGCCTGTTTCTCGATGTCGGCGGGAAAGTGAGCGTATTCTTAAGTAGCGCCCCAAGGACGTGTTTACTTGCGAGAGATGAGAGTTCCCAGGCGCTAAAAATACCGGTCTTTTTCGTAAGCCGGCCCGGCGGATCGCTTGATGAATTGAAGGACAATGCGGACGATCTCGCCTTCGCCCCCTCGTCGCCGCTTGACGTCGGCGGCGATTTCTCAGACGTCAACTTCCATTTGAGAAGGGGCGGTTCCCGCTTTGATGTGATCCGCCCATTTTTTCTGTGCGGTCTGACGGGGCTGCTGGTCTGCCAACAGTCCTGCCCCGAGGACTCGGACACCTTGGCCGCGTCTTTGGTGAACGAGATCGTCAGAGGGGAGTCTTTTCCGCCTTCCGGGCGCGACGAAGCAAATGCGCCTTCCTCGCGACGGTTGAGTCAGCTTCCCGCGCCGCCAGCTCTCAAGCCCCGTCCGGCGCCTCGGTTCACGCAAGCGCCATCGAGTCCGCCGGAGCCGCTTGAACCCGCGCCGATGCCTTCACCTCGGGTGCGTTCTTCCGAGAACGCGGCTCCGCGCGAAAGAGTGGAGTCTTGCCCCTCCTGCCCTCCGCCAACGCAGCCTGCGCCTCAAAGGCAGGAAGGAGCGCCTTCGTTTGCTCCGCAAACGCAGCCTTCCCAAACTGCGCCCCTGCCGCCGAAGGAAGCTGCGCCTCCTTCTCCGCAAACGCAGCCTTCGAAGAACGAAACTCTGCCGCCAAAAAGTGAAGCAGCGCCTGCCGCTCCGTCACAAGCGCAACCTCCCGAGAGCGCGCCGCCGCCGCCGAGAGGGGAAGCTCCGCCCCCTGCCGCTTCGAAATCGCAGCCCGCCGAAAGCACGGCGCCGCCGTCCAAGACGCCTCAAGCAGAGTCAGCGCCGCCGCCGAAGACTCCTGAATCAGCTCCTCCTCCCGCGCCGTCCCCGCCGCCCATTCAGCACATCGTCCTTGCTTTCGAGCGCAAAAATGGGGAGGCGATGCCCGCGGCTGACGTGGTCCAAGCCGAAGGAAGTCTAAACATCGAAGGCGCGCCATTACAGGCGGCCTCGGAAGGCCTGACCGCTGACCTCCCGGCCGAGGCTGCGAAAAGGCTTGCTGACAACGCCTATCTGAAAAAGCTGCTTAAGCGGCACCAGCTCGTGACGGTCAGGAAGGAACCTGAACGCCTCGTCCTGGTTGTAGACCCCCTTTATGCGCGCGCGGAAGATCTGAAGATCGAAATCCACGACGCGGCGGCTGAACCTGTTCACGGCTGCGAGCTGGCGCTTGATGTTTCGGCGGACCGGCGGCTCGGCGAGGGCTGGTCAAAGCTTGGAGAGAAGGACCGGCTGCACGGCCTCGAGTTTGCCGGGACGGATGGCCAATACGCGCTCAACCTGCCCACAGACATCGAGCCCAACGAGCTTCTCATCAGCACGGCTGAGCCTGGAAACGTGGCCCGGCTGTCGAGCACCGGCTCGACATGCCAGCTTGAGGCCCGCCAATGGATTACGGCAGAAGAGCTGCGGACCGGAAAACCGATCGTGCGATCGCTGAAGGGGGCAGGTCAGACGCTCATTGCGGTCTTGTCAACCGACGGCAGTTTCGCCGGTTCTGTCGGGGGAGTCGCCGCCGCAGAGGGATTTTGGTCGGATGCCCTCAGGCTTGTGAATGTGGTTTCTACCGCGGCCTGGGAGAAAAAAGTTCTCGCCCGCGCCCAAGCCCCTGGAGTCAGCCCCGAAACGGGCAAGCTTCAGATGGAAGCGCAAGGTGGCGCGCTTGCCGGGGATGGCAGTCGCGGGGCCGTGCTAAAGGCTCTGAGCAAGGGGTCTCAAAGCGCGGACGGCCCTTATTCCATTTTCCAGATACAGCCCATCGAGCGATATCTCCTGGACATCGCCTTGAAGCTGATCAGGCAAGATGCGTCGATCACGCCGCAATATAGCGTGAAACAGGAAGCTCTGATCCTCGTCACGGGAAGCGTCAAGGACTATGGAAGCTACTTCTGCCAGCACTCCGTTCGTCGGGACAAAAGCCCATGGTCAAACCCGCAATGGTTTAGGCAGGCTCGGAAAATCTTCGCTTTGGAGGTCTGGACCCAAGGCGCGGCCGATGACATGCAAAAGGGATCGCGTATAAAGGCGGCGCAGAATGCGCCTGAGGGCGTGTACATCTGCAACATTCCGGCTCCGGAAGGCGACAAAATCGCCCTTTACGGGATTGTGCCCAAGGTCGTTTCCGATTCCAACGCCAGGGCGAGGGTCTTCTCCTACCTCACGGGGCAGGCCAACAGCTTCCTCAAACCGTAACGCCTGTCACACAGCCATCGCCTAAAATGGAATCCTTCCAACTCTGTACAGGTTGTGTTCATCCACGCTCGCGTATGTTCGCTTGCGTAAAACTCTGATTCGCGTCTCACCCACACAATCGCAACCCTTGGTCTCGGAGAGGCAGGGTTGGTTGCGCGGGCGTGACCCGACCCGAAGGACCCATGACGAAACCCATCTTCTTCGATCCGAAAAACCGCCGCGCCGGGCACGTCTCCCGCGTAGCCTGGGCCGTTGCCATCATAAGCAGCGTCGCAGGGCTCGTTTTTCTTTCGAGCCTCTTTATTTTTCGGTCCTTTCCCGAAGCTTTGCAGACATCGCAAAGCCAGCGTTATCCGCTATTGAACGATGTCGCGAAGGTCCCGCGTTTGCTGCCATCGGTTCGCAATCTCGCGCGCAAAGCCCAATCGACGAAGAAGCAATTTCCGCATGCCGCGCAGCCGTCAGCCGCAACCCTGGCGAAAATGAAAGGCTTAAAGCCTGCCGGGGAGCGCCGTGAGAAGCCGCTCACAATCGGCTTCTACGCGAACTGGGACGACAGCAGCTTTTCCTCGCTTCGAAACAACATCCAAAACCTCGATTGGGTGGTTCCGAGCTGGCTCTATCTCCAGGGAAGCTCCATGGACCTCAAGGTCACTCTCGATCAGAAGTCGCTTGATCTGATCCGGAGGGAGAAGCCGGGAACGTCCATTTTGGCGATGATCCAGAATTCATCCATTACAAAGTGGGACGGGCCGAATCTGGGGCGCCTTATGGCCGACCCGGCGAGACGGCGCGAGCGCTCGAACAGCGTTTTGGCGTTCATCGAGGAGCATAAGCTCCAAGGCATCATGATCGATTTCGAGCAAATCCCGGATGATGCTCACAAGGATACGCTGGCTTTCCTGAGTGAAGTCCATGCCGCCTTCAAGGCCAAGGGCTTGATTGTCGCCGTCGCCGCGCCGTTCGACGATCCGCATTGGAATTATAAAGCCTACGCCAAAGTATGCGATTACCTGATGCTGATGGGATACGACGAACACTGGTCCGACTCGCAGCCAGGGTCCGTTGCTTCGCAATCGTGGTTTTCGACCCGGCTTGCGGCGAGGATGCGCGACCTCGATCCCGCCCACACGATCGTGGCCATCGCTAATTACGGGTACGATTGGACCGTAGGAAAACAAGACGCGGAAGAGCTGACCTTCCAGGAGGCGATCCTTACCGCCCGCGATTCCAACGTATCGATCCAGCTCGATCCCGATACGCTCAACCCACGCTTCTCTTATCTGGAAGATGGCGCCGCCCATCGTGTCTGGTTCCTCGACGCAGTGACGGCCTACAACCATTTGCGCGCCGCCGACCGGTATCGCCCGGCGGGCTACGCTTTGTGGCGGCTCGGCGCGGAAGATCCATCCATATGGCAGGTCATGCCCCGGGCCTACGGCGCGCCGCCGCCAGCTTCTCTCGAAACCATCAACCCGAGCACCGAGGTCAATTTCATCGGGCGTGGCGAGCTTTTGCAGATCGCCTCCGAGCCCTCGCCAGGTTCGCGGACAATCAAAGTCGACGACGCGAACGCCACGATTACGGGAGAGACGTACACGAAGATGCCCGCCTCTTTCGTGGTGAGCCGGGCTGGCGAAATGCCGGGCAAGATCGCGCTCACCTTCGACGATGGCCCCGACCCGCAATGGACGCCCAAAATCCTGGACATCCTTAAGGAGAAAGGCGTCCACGCGACCTTCTTCATTATCGGCGAGAACGGCGCGGCCTATCCGAGACTCGTTCAAAGAGCGCTCGCCGAAGGGCACGATCTCGGGAATCATACCTTCACCCACCCCAATCTCGGAGAAACGCCGAACGGCGTGGCGGCCCTTGAGCTCAATGCGACCCAGCGCCTGATCGAAGCTTTGACGGGGCGGTCCACGAGACTTTGCCGTCCGCCGTATTTGGGCGATGCGGAACCCACAAGCGCCGAGGAAATTGCGCCGATGCAGGAAGCCGAGAGGTTGGGCTACCTCATCGTTGGGCTGAAGGTCGATCCCGACGACTGGCAGAAACCGGCGCCGGAGCTGATCGTCGAGCGCGTTGTGGCCCAAGCAACGGACCCAGACCCCGAAAAGCGCGGTCAGGTGGTGCTTTTGCATGATGCGGGGGGCGATCGCGCCGCCACTGTCGCCGCGCTGCCGAAGCTGATCGACGCGCTTCGGGCCAAGGGCTTCGAATTCGCGACGGTTTCCGAACTGGCGCGATTGACTAGGGATGAGGCCATGCCTCCGGTTCCGGTTGATGACCCCTCTCCGGTCGTCAACCGTTACGTCTTCTTCACTTACAGTTGGCTGCAAGGGGCGGTGACGACCTTGTTCCTCGCCGCCATCGGGCTCGGCTTGGCAAGGCTGTTGGCCCTCTGCGGATTGGCGCTTGTCGGCCGTGCGCGGGCGAACAAGCGCGGCGTCCCGGCGGACGCGGGCGAACTGTCTGTCTCAGTCCTTATACCTGCCTTCAATGAAGCAAAGGTCATCGCCGCCTCGGTCCGCCAGATCCTGGCGAGCACGCACCGCAAGGTCCGGATTATCGTCATCGACGATGGCTCGACGGATGGGACGTCCGATGTTGTGCGCGCCAGTTTCGCGGGCGATCAACGGGTGAGCCTGGTTACAACACAGAACGGGGGCAAGGCTCGCGCTATCAATTTCGGGCTGGCTCATGCCGACGGCGACATCATTGTTGTGCTCGACGCCGATACCCAGTTCGAGCCGCAAACCATATCGCGTCTGGTGCGCTGGTTCGCTGATCCTACGGTCGGAGCCGTCGCTGGCAACGCAAAGGTCGGCAACCGCCTCAATATGCTGACCCGCTGGCAGGCCCTCGAATATGTGACGGCGCAAAACCTTGAGCGCAGGGCTCTTGCGACGCTTGGCTGCATAACCGTTGTGCCGGGCGCAGTTGGGGCTTGGCGGCGCGAGGCCATTGTGAAACTTGGCGGCTTTCCGTCCAACACGCTTGCCGAGGACCAGGATTTGACGATCATGGTTCAACGCGCGGGCTATAAGGCGCTTTTCGATCAGCAAGCAATCGCCTGGACCGAAGCGCCGGATACTATGGACGGCTTGGCGAAACAGCGCTTCCGGTGGGCTTTTGGCACGCTGCAATGCCTTTGGAAGCACCGGCGCGTCAACCTCAATCCGCGCTATGGCGCGCTCGGCCTCGTCGCCATGCCGCAGGTCTGGATGTTCCAGATCGCGCTTGCGCTTTTGTCGCCGCTAATCGATCTCGCTCTGATCTATCAAATCCTCAGAACGCTGAGCGATTATCTCCAGCACGGCGAGCAATTCAACTCAAGCAACCTCATGATAACGGCAACCTACTACGCCGTGTTCATGGCGGTTGATCTGACCGCCGCGGTGATCGCCTTTCTCCTCGAGAAGAAGGAAGACCGCTCGCTCCTGTGGTGGCTTGTCCTGCAACGGTTCGGCTACCGGCAGATTATGTACTACGTGGTCGCCAAATCCGTGCTGAGGGCCTTGCAGGGCCGGCTTGTCGGCTGGGGCAAGCTCGAGCGGAAAGCAACGGTCAAGACGGCGGGGGAGGCCGAGGCTCAGGAAGAGGGCGCGGCTGTCCCTCTTCATGCGACGAGCTTATGATCGCGTGATGATGGCCTTCCAGGGGCCGTCAGGCACATCCTTCTCGTCCACGAAACGCCATTCGGTGGTATCGCTGTCAACGATGCTGAGGAACTGGGCGGTTGCGGGCGAAATATCGAGGCCGGCCTTCAGCCCCCACTTGTTTTTCGGCTTCTTCGCGGAACCGAAAACCCAGTCGAAATCGTTTTCTCCGTTTGGCCCGACATCCTGCCATTGGGCGAAACAGGACTTTCCCTTATAGCGAATTTCGACCCAGCGATTTCTCGTCAGCGGTCCTGCATTCTGGCCGAAACCAGGGATCTTCTTCGCGATTTCCTTGAGGTTCCCATCCCCGTCGACCTCTGCGAAAGGAAGCGCGACATAGAAAGGATTTTGCTTCGGGGTGAAGGCCGCCGGCAGCCAGCCTTTTCTGTTCAGGGGACTGTCGACGCCGCCAAAATGCTTCATCCAGTTGTCGTCCCAATAGCTGGACCTATTATGGATATATCCATTCTCTTCCGTCGCGCCTTCACCGACCCAGAAAATGGTTGTTATCGTTTTCTTGAACTGCGTCATCGTACTCGGATTACTGCGTATTTGTGGATCTTGAAACGCCCACGCGGAATTTCGAAAGTCATGATAGCACGCTGGCATTCCCAACAGAATGGCGATGGCGAAAATGCACGACCTGCTTTTCATGGTAAGCCTTAAGAAGTGGCGTCGGGCAAATTAATCTATGTGTTTGCCGAGCATGCTTTGCCGTTGCGATCCATCCCTGGGACGAAACGAAAGCACAGTGAGACACCTGTTGAACATTCTGCGAGGCAGAAAAGCCTCTCAATAACCAGTTGCGTACCCAAATTTTGAGCGAACAATTTGTCGAGATTGGGATCGCCCTCCCGAAAGTCTCCACTGGCGGCGGATCCGGCGAGCATAAGGCAGGGGGAAGAAACGCCGAGGCCGCGCTATGGCGGATTGCCCGCGCAACCGGCTCCTGGAGCCGGGCAAAAAAGAAGCGGCCTAAACTTAAGGCCGCTCACTTCAGCTGAACAAGATACGTCTTGCCTTACGCGGCTTTCGACGCGTGATCGGCTGCGACCTGCTCCGCCAACTTGCCGGTCAGTTCCACGAGATGATCGAACTTCGCCTCGAAACCGCCTGCGCCCGCCGTGACCGACCTCAGCTCGATGATAAGGTCGTGAATTTCGGCTTCCGGCATGTGCGCGTCGATAACGTCCCATCCGAACCAGCCCGGCCGGCCGTCAAAGCCGAGGATTTGTCCGCGCCGCGCCGAAATCATGCCATTGATTTTCGCCGTAGCCTCCGACGGCACCGCGATCTTGACCGCCATGATGGGTTCGAGCAGCACCGGCGAGCACTTTGGCATGCCATCCGACATCGCAATGCGTCCGGCCATGCGGAAAGCTTGCTCCGACGAGTCGACCGTGTGGTAGGAGCCGTCCTTCAGGCACACCGCCACGTCCACGACCGGAAAACCAAGCGGCCCGCTGGTAAGATAGTCGCGAACGCCCGACTCTACCGCGGGGAAGTAGTTGCGCGGGACGGCGCCGCCCGAGATCACCTCGGAGAAGGCAAAGCCATCACCACGCGGCTGCGGCTTGATCTCCACCACAACGTCGCCGAACTGGCCATGGCCGCCGCTTTGCTTCTTATGACGGCCCCGGATCTCGACGCTCTTCCGGATTGTCTCCTTGTAGCCGATGTCGCGTTTCTTTGTTTCGGCCTTGATGCCGAAGCGGCGATTGAGCCGTTCAAGAGCGACGCGCAGGTGCATTTCGCCCTGGCCCCAAAGAACCATCTGGTTTGAGTCGCGGTCCTGGACAAGGCGCAGCGAGGGATCTTCGTCAATCAGCTTGTTGAGCGCGGAGGTGAGCTTGATTTCGTCCTTTCGCTCGCCCGCCGCAATCGCAAGACCGTACACAGGCTTCGGGGGAACCGACGCTTTGATGGACAGCGGTCCTGTTTTTTCGCCTGTGAGCGTCGTTCCTGTTGGAAGACTTTCCAGCTTCCCGAGGGCGACCGTTTCACCGATAGCGCCTGGGCCGCGTTTCTTGACGTCTGTTCCAACGACAGAATACACCCCCGAAATCTTCTCTTCGCCGTCGGGGGCGTAAACAGAGCCGCCGTCCGCGAACTGCCCGGCAAGCACGCGCGCCAGCGAAAGTTTGCCCGCGTGGGACGTGTGGTGGGTCTTCATGATGTAGGCTGCCGATTTGGCGCTCCCGAGGCCCAGCCGCTTGGCTGTCTCCTGCGCGAACGGCGCCTCATGGCGAAGGGCTTTCAACAGCCGGTTGACGCCATGGCCTTCCTCGGCCGAGCCGAAGAAGACGGGGACGATCTGGCATTGCTTGAACTCGGTGACGAGGTCCTGGAAAACCTTATCCCGGGTCGGGGCGACATCACTCAGAAGCTGCTCCATCAGCTCGTCATTATAATCGGCGAGCTTCTCGAGCATGGAAAAGCGCTGATCGGCCTCGAATTGCGAGAGGTCGGACGGGATTGCGATCACTTCGCTCGGCGCATGCTCGCGATAGACGAAAGCGCGCTCAAGAGCGAGGTCCACAAAACCGCTCACGGTTCCCTCTTCCCAGATCGGGATTTGCCGAAGCACAAGCGGGAGCCGGCTGGCCGGCTGCATCATGGTCAAGATTTCGCCGATGCCCTGGCCAACCTTATCTAAGCCGACCTTGTCGATTTTGTTAACGAAAAGGAAATGGGGCACGCCTGCGGTCTCAAGGCTTTTCAGGACGATCTGAAGGGCGTGCAGCTTTTTTTCGTCGGCCTCACAGACCACGACGGCGGCGTCGCACGCGGCAATGGCGCCCATGCCGTCATACTGGAACTCGACCGAACCCGGACAATCGAGCAGCGTGAACTTGTCGCCAAGGAAATCGAAATTGGCGACGTTCATTTCGACGCTCATGCCGTGGCTTTTCGCTTCCGCAGATGTGTCGCCGATCGTTTTTCGCTGATCGACGGCCTCGTGGGCCGAGCCCGTGCGAACTAATATGGTTTCGAAAAGGGTTGTCTTGCCGCTTGGATGGGGACCAACCAACGCGACACAGCGGGGACTTCTGCCCTCCGCATTTCCATTTCCGCTCATGTTGCTGTTCCTTAACGCGGAATATCTTCTATTTGAGGGGGAGGCGCTCCTGAAGAGCTCCGAATGGGCCATCGTGGCAAGAGGGCTCTTGCTTTGCAAGCCCCATCATAAGAAATCGATATATCGGGAACGGGAGCTTATGGACGCCACAGGTTCCCGCAGATGGAATCATCGGATGCGCTTGGCGAAGCACAATCTGGGGCTGAAATTATCGAGCCGGCTACAGTTTCTGATGCACATCGCCAAAGGGTAGCGGATAGGGGCGCAGAAGCACATGCGCGCGGGTGAGGGTCATGATCCGCTCGGTGCGCCTGCCACGTCCGAGGGCAATCTCCTCGCTGGGGTCGAATTGCTTGAAATAGGGAGCAAGCGCGGCCAGAGCCTTCTCGGACCGTTCTTTTGGAATGATGATCAGCGCGTCCTGTCCCAACAGCGCTTTTTCGTGGCAAACAAACGCAAACTCACGAGGGTCCTGGGAGAAGGCGCACACCGGCACATCCGGCCCAAACGCGGCGCCTGTCTTGCCGCCGACGCGCCAATTGTCGACGACGACAAAGGCATGAGTTTCGGCGCCAAAGCTGCGCCACGCAGAAGATTCTGTAAGGCCCCGCCAGTTATAGCTCCACTGCGTCGGATCCTGCTTCGAGGCTTTCGCGCTTGCCGCCTGCCAAAAGGGTCCGGCGGTGACGTAGGCCACAAATAACGCAAAGCATGCGGCCGTCAGCGCCGCGCTTGCTTGAGCCCAAGAGCGGAGCCATTTTGCGCTTTTTTTGCTCAGGCTATGCCCGAGCAGCGGGAATGCGAACAGCCATGCGGAGTTGAACCAGTGCGGGATTGAGGTCTTCCCCACGAACGGCATCGACAGGAAGAGCACGAGGGGAACAGCGACAAGCCACAACAGGAACCGGCTTGCGCTGGTGGCGCTTGAAGACCGCACAGCGCCCGCCAGAGCGATGACGAGCGGTACGCCCACCCACGGCGAAAGGAGGGCGACCTGCGCACCGAAAGCTGCGCCAAAGGCACTGAAAGAGGATGCGTCCACGGATGCGCCGGACGCCGCGCGGCCCGATTGGAAAGCGAACGAAACCCAGTCGTTCTGGCAATTCCAGATCAGCGCGGGCGAGAATATCGCAAGTGCGAGCGCGGCGGCCAAGTAAGGTTGCGGACGCCAAAACCAGCACCGATGGCAAGGCGAGAAGGCCAGAAACCCTAGCAGGCCGATGGGCGCAAAGAGGGCCGCATATTTGGAAAGCCCGGCAAACCCGAATGCGGCCCCCGCCAATAACCACAGGGCCAAGACTGCGGCGGGCCGTCGCGCTGGCCCGAACAGGATCTCCGCAATCGCCCAAACGCCCGCGGTGAGGAACAGGAAGAGCGGGACATCTGGCAGGATCAGCCCGTCAGGCCAGACAACAAAATAGACCGTGGCATTAAATCCGAATAAGGCCCACAGCGCTGCATCCCGGCCGAAAAGGCGGCGTGTCAGGCCGTAGAGAGGCAGGTTGATCGCCTCGGCCATTACCAGGAACGGAATACAAAGCCACCAGCCTTCGCCGAACAGCGTGCCGAAGCCGTGCACGATCCATTGATGGAGGGGCGGATGGTCGAAATAGGAGAGCTGGAACGAGCGCGAAATGACAATCGTGTAGGCTTCGTCTCCGGTGAATCCGCTTGCCCTGGCGGCAAGGAGTTTGGCTATGGCGCAAGCGCCGATAAACGCGAGAATGGCTATCGTGGGGGTAGCGTTCTGGCTGCGATGATCAATGGATTCTAAGGGGACAATGCTTCGAACGGAAACGGCGGCCTGATCAATCACAGCCATTTCAGATGCAATCAAAGAAATGGTTGCGATTAACGGGTGCGACGGCCGCGCGCAAAGTGAGAGTCCTTTTCAGTATTTCGGAGAACAATGCGGTCACATTTCTTAGGAAGATAATCAGCTACGGCGCAATGATTGCGGCGAAGATGCGGCAGCGCAGAGGGCGCGCGAAATTTCATGGCGCCCGGCATGGCGGCTAGCCCGCATTTCTCACCAGCGTTGTGATCCCGGAGTTTTTGTTCCATGGGAGGCGTCGAGAGCCGCACCCCTCGCTTTGACAGGCATGGCTTTCGCGCCGGTGTGGCGAACCGGGCGCTTGAACCTCTGCAATGTCTCTTTGATGGGGGAACGGGCCTGGTCCGCCAGTTCAGGCGGCGGAACATAGTCGCCGGTGAGCA
>JBAVVQ010000361.1:0-1630 GCA_049697375.1 Rhodomicrobium sp. | reverse complement strand
CCGATAACCTGGGCATGAAATCGCCGCGGCCCGCCATAATCAGAGGGCGCATGAACGATACGCAGATTCGGGGCCAATTCGAATTCGAACGCATCCAGGCCGAAGGGCAATCCCTCTCCAATGGATTTCAGCGCTGCCTCCTTGAGGCTCCAAAGTTGACAAAAAGTCCGCAGGCGCGCCAAGCCGCCTACCACTTTAACAGCCCTGACCTCGGCTTCCGAAAAGAACTGTTGAGCAAGTTCTACCGCCTGCAAGTTCCTGGTTTGATCTTCGAGGTCTACACCGATCCAGTGTGTAGAGGACCACGCCCCGAAAAAGCCGAACCGGCAGGAGGAGAAGCTAAACCAGACATCGGGCAAATCTGGAAGGTAGGGGCGCCCTTTCTTCGTCTCCTTGAAAGCGATCCGAGATAAGGGCCGCGGTGATCCGAGCGCGAAGGCTCCGCAATAGCGACGAAACGCACGCCGTTGTTTGAAATGAGCCTTGCCGTCTTCCGTTACAAAGCGTTCGGCCCTCTGCAACTCGGTATCCGACAGGACTGACCCGCAACGCCTTGATGTCTCCGGATCGCGCGACACCGGCGCATACAGAACGTAAGCCGCATGATGCGCCGACGCCGGCGTCCAATCGCGTGCGCTGGCGGCGAACAGATTGTTGACCCACTCGCTGTCGTCTCGCATCAGTAAGGTCATGAGCTTCGTAAACCAGTCCTTTCGTCGATAGTTGCGCACTCCTTGGCGCTCAGGATCCTTGCGGCCTCGTCACCCCAGAGCGATATTGGGGTGGAGGGTTAAGCTGCTCACAGGCTCCGCGGGGCTCCCCTCGTAGGCAGCTGTGATCATGGTCATCTCCTTGAGGACCAGGGACAACGGCAAGAACGTTGTGTCCCGCTCAATGACCGCGCCACCCATCACCGTGGCGCCGAAGGCGACGGTGCAGCCGTCCTGGATGTGAGTTCGCTTCACCTTCAGCATCATGTTCTCGAAGGTGTGAAACTGCAGGAAGCCGTCGATAACACAATCATTGCCGAAGTTCACCGCGTTCCAGTCGGAGCACTGCATTGGCCGGGTCACGATTGTCCCGTAGCCAATATGACATCCCATCCACCGTAGGATGGAATTCGCGAGAACAGTCCCGGCGCAGAACACGAGAGGACTCCTGCACCAGACGAAGAAGCAGTCCTGCGCGAAGAAGTAGGCGAAGTGGCGCCAGGACCAGAAGGGGGTCGAGTTATCCGCTCCCCATTTGCTGCCGACGAGGGACTTCTTGATCGCGACGCTGAACAAGACCAGGGTGATTTCCACGAGGATCAGAGCAATTAGCGCGCTTGCGATCGGGCGTACGCCCAATCTCAGCAAACAAATGTACAGAATCGGGAAGACGGCGATCTCGGTGACTGGCAGTATGCCGATGCCCAAGAAGTCGAACAGGAAGACCCGGGTCAGGAAGAGGTGAAAGTCCGGCAGTCTGTGGGTTTCACTCTCCGCCTCAAATGACGCGCTCGCGAATTTCACCGGCGGATTTCCCGCCACCGTGATTGGCTCGCCAAACCGCGACCGCATTTGTCGTCGGAACTGTATATCATTGCCCGGCGTGGAGACGCCTAGCAGGAAGTTCGACGGGAAATTCC
>JBAVVQ010000360.1:0-14108 GCA_049697375.1 Rhodomicrobium sp. | reverse complement strand
CCTGGACACTGCGTTGCACATGTCGCGATACGATGTATCGAATAAGCGCCTCGCGATGCTCGCATTACTTGGATCAATAACCATGGTCTGTATCATGAAATAAAGCTGGCGAAATGGCGTCGTCGTCTGGCCGGCCTGCATCACATGAGCTTCCAACAGGAACGTTACGTCATTCAGGAACTCGATCGATACTTTCCTGTCGACACGCAGAACGGCGCCGTTGATAAAGATCCGTTCACCGGATTTCAGGTTGATGCAGAACGGCTTCATCATGAAAGCCCATCGGCTATGGCTTGAGAAATCTCCTTCAGCGACGCGAAGTCGTTCGACTCGCCACGGCTTATTGCATCCGCGTGTCTCAACACTCCGATCCCCACTGAGATAAGCTCCGCGCGCAGCTTTTGCGGCAACTGATTTTCGGATTTACCAAGATCGACAAGTAAGAACTCCCATAACCGGCGCAGGAAAAGCAATGCCTCTATGGCTTGGCGAGTCTTCGGGCCGGCCCTTTCGGCACGATCCAGGAGCTGAATAGAATGGAGAATGACAGCCCGCTCATTGGCGCGGGCTAACTGGGGGGCGTCCTCTACGATTTCGCTATAGAAACGGCGATACATCAATAATCTTCCGCGATATTCGAACTAGGCCGTGAGGTAGTTGACGAGGCTCAGCTTAGAAATCCGGTTGGTAAGGGAATAAGCTGTCTCGAGCTGCGTCGTCAGGTTCGTAAGCGTAGAAGCGGCTTGGTATGAATCGACCCCTCCGAGTTTACTGACCCAATTGTCGATCAAGGGAGCCTGTGTTTGCATCTGACTGTTTGCATTCGTTATCTGCGATTGCGAGATTCCGAGCGTTGCTTGCAAGCCTGTGATCCCTTGCTGCGCCGCACTTGCTACGTTAAGCGCATTGCTCAGCACCGCTTGCCTTGCCGAAGCGCCGAGGTTACCGATACCCAGATCGGCAATACTCGCGTAAGCGTTTGCGAGGCTTTGGAACGCACTTTCGTTCGCCGTGACGGATGTCGTGACGACGTCTGTCGGAGAAATTAAAGCAGACGTCCTTGTATTGGACGCTTGTGACCAATTGGCCGCCCACTGGGATCCCTGGAACAGGTTGGCAAATGAACCCGTTAGGAAGGCCTGCATCTGCGGGCCTGAGATGGCGCTGACCGACGGATCCGATTGCGCGATGCCGAAGGCGCCCTGGAAGGCTGTGGCCGTCGCGGCCTGCGGACCCTGAGAGTAGTCCGCAACCGGTTTCACGGTACTGTTCGTGCCCCCGAAGATATAGGCGCCTCCGGCCGTGCTGTTCAGCAAAGATGTGAACGAGGCCAGAAGTGACTGGGCCTGAGCCGGCAGCGTGCTGACATCGCCTGAGCTTTGCGCAGTCATGATAGCGCTCACAAAGCTCTGCGCATCCGAGGCCATTTGAGTGAGCGCGTTTTGTGACGCGCTCAGCGTGGATTGCGGGATTGTATTGGAACTCTGAAGATTGGTCAGGTTCGCGAACTGCGCCTGCAGTGTCTCATCAAGGCCGAGCTGGCTCCCAAGGCTTTGCGCCGGATCGGCGACCTGACCGGTGGTGACCTCCGTCTCCGCTTTCGCGATCTGACTCTGGAGATCGAGGACCGCGCTACGAGGGATCGAAAACAGCGAAGATGTTGAGATTTGCATCGTCATCACCAGACTATTGAATTGCCGCGAACAAGCTCGCATACAACGTATTGATGCTGGTCAGAAGCTTTGCCGAAGCTTGATACGACTGCTCCAGCTCGAGCATTTTGCTCAACTCGCTGTCCAAATTGACGCCGGTCGCATTAGAAAGCGCCGCGGAAGAAGTGTTCTGAACAGCAGTGCTATAGCTGGCCGCCGTCGATGCTTGGCTGACCTGCGTGCCGAGCCACGATGCCGATGAAGCGGCGTAATTCGTAACGCTGGTTTGTGTGCCCGCGCCAGCACTCGCATCGAAGGCGAGCGACTGCTGCATGTTCGTAATGAGCTGCGTCAACCGATCTGTATAACCAGCTTGGCCCGGTGCGGGATTGTAGACATAAGGCGCTCCCCCATTGCTCGATATGCCGCCATCCCGTAGCAGTTCAGGATTACCCGTTGCGGGGTCTACTGTAGCAGCAACCTGGATGGTTGAGGCGAGACCAGGAATAACAACGCCCGCTGGCGGAACCGTCAGGCTGCCGCCGTTGGTAAAGAGACCGGCTTGTGCGGGCTGCGTCGGGGTCGCGCTTTGATCGGTTTCCTGAAAGTTGGTGATCAATCCGCGCGCGATCTCATCAAGTTGTTTTTGATAGGTCACGCCAAGATTGTCCCGGACAGACACAAGACCGGCAAGGCGCCCGGTGTGAATTGATAAGGGCGAACCTTGAGCAGTGATCGGAACGCCATCCGCATAAACGGGCTGCCCCTGCGTGGCCGCTGAGAAATTCGCCGTCGACGAGAATGTTACGGATCGAGGCGTCTTATCGAACAGCGTGACACCGCTATCGGTGAAGATAGCCATGTCGTTGTTGCCTGGCGTGACGGTCGTAATGCCGATCTCACTGCTAAGCTTCTGAAGCAATGTATCGCGCTGATCCTGCAAGTCGGTAATATCCGCCGCTTGGGGACTGTTGACGATGCTGTCATTGATCTGCTGAAACTGGCTCAAGAGGCTATTGATCGTGGAGACTGAGCTGGCGATTCCAGCATCAGCCTGTTCCCTGACGCCTTGAACGGTCGCGCTGGCGCTGTTTAACCCCTTCGCCAGATTCCCAGCCGCAGTAACAGCAGCTTGCGCGCCCACAATGTTCTGAGGGGCCGCCTCATAGCTTTGAAGCGCGCTGGTAAGCTGTCCCATCAAGGCGGTCGGCGAGGTCGTATCATTCGTCGAGGCGCCCAGCGTAGCCTCCAGCTGAGTCAACGAATCAGAAATGGCCGACTGTTCAGCTTGATCGCCATTCGCCGATAGCAGATTTTTCAAGAGCGCGTCATCGGAGGCGCGCGAAACCGTGGTGATAGTCGGCAAGCCGTTGACTGTAACGACATTTGCGATCTTGCGGCTCGCATTCGCATTGCTTTGGTTGGCAATATTGCGGGATACGACCGAGATCTGCGCCGAAGCCACAGATAAGCCGGTTATCGCACCATCCAATGCAGCGCTAAGAGACATGACGAGGTTCTACCTCCCTCCCATGTTTACTTGCCGAGGTTGATAAGAACTTGAAGGAGTTGCGACCCAGTCGTAAACACCTTCGAGTCAGCTTGATAATTGTTCTGCGCAGCGATCATTGACGTAAGCTCCGTCGCAAGATCGACGGTCGAGGCTTCCTGCATACTGGACTGAATTGTCCCCAAACCCCCTGCCCCGGCGACGCCGATTTGAGCGGCCCCCGACTGCAAGCCCGGCACATACGCATTTCCCGATATGACCGTCATCTTGTCCGGACTGGGAACTGTCGCCACAGGGACAGTATAGACCGGAGCCGACGATCCATTCTGGTAAACCACGGACACCGCGCCATTATTGGCGATATTGACACCCGCCACCTGGCTCGGAGCGTTGCCATTCGTACTCGCGGTCAAGACGGTATAGGCCGTCGCGAGCTGAGTCGTTTGCGCCATATCGAGGGTCATGGTCGACCCATTGGGTATCGCAACGTTAAACGAGGTCGGCGTTCCGGCCTGGATTGCGCCTGTGGTCGGGTTGAAGGTCAAGGTACCGGTCGTCAGAGGACCTGCCGTGTATGGGAATCCGCCGCTTGCCGGTGCGTCGGCTGCGTCGAAAATCGCAACATCCCAGACATTGCCCCCCTGGTTCGTCAAGTAGACGTCGAGTGTGACCTGATTGCCTAAATTATCGTAGGTGACAAGCGAGGTTTTTGCTGTGGGCGTGGCGGTGGCGGCGTTTGCGGATGGCAAATTCGCTGCGGCCACCACCGCAGCTGTCGATGGCGCATTGACATAAAGCTTACCTGATGTCGTAGGAGTCGCCTGCAGCGCGATGCTGTTCAGGTTCACGGGAACCAGCCCCGAAAATCCGTTCGCGACACCGCTCTTACCCGTGGGATATCCAAGGAGCGTGTACCCTGCGGCATTGACAAGATCGCCGGCGCTATCCTTCACAAAGGAGCCTGCGCGCGTCAAAACAGGCTGACTATCGGGACCCTGGACGATGAAGAAGCCGTTCCCTTGGATCGCCAGATCGGTCGTGCTTGTCGTGGAATTGAGAGCCCCCTGCCCGTCGATCGCGATACGCGGATCGACAATGACACTCCCCGACTGGTAGTCGGCAGTTAGTCCGGAGCTCAGCACCAGGGAAGAAAATTCCGTCGACGCTTGCTTATAACCTACGGTGCTGACATTGGCGATGTTACCGCTTATCGCGTTCAGCCACGCCGACTGAGCAGCCATGCCCGACGCGCTCGTTGTTAGCAAACTGTATAAGCCCATGGCTGCCCCTCAACCGTTCTGCGATGTCCTTTGTGGCTATCGCATCAGCCTTGCGCCGGACTGGCGCTCGATATCTTCAACGCAGCCTTTGGCTCATTCTACCGAGAAGAAATTCGGGGGTGGTTGACGTAGGAGCGCAGAATTTAAACCAATTATTGGTTCGATAATTACCTTTAAGACTTCGAGTCTCGAAGAGTTATCGCTTCCTGCCGATAGACCTACGCCCTGCCTATGATGCCGGAGATGCGGGACGCAATAGACTTAAGCGGAATGATTTCGCATGCCCCACCCGCATCGATCAGAGCCTTGGGCATGCCGAAGACCGTACAACTTAAAGGGTCCTGGGCTATGGTCCAGCCGCCGATGCTCTTGAGTCTTGTAAATTCCCTGGCGCCATCACGTCCCAGGCCCGTGAGCATGATGCCGAGCACTTTGCCGTTATAGACATCGAGAACACTCGCCGTCAGAACATCGACGCTCGGTTGATAAATGCTATCTCCTGCATCCTGACGGACAGAGAGCACGTTTTCACTGGCCCTCATCTGCAGGCCGCCCGGCGCGATATAGACAACCCCATTTGCGATGGCATCGCCGTCCTTCGCTTCGACGACGTTGTGGCCGCTCTGGATCCGAAGGCGCCCGGCGAGAGCAGCCGTGAAGGGCTGGGGCATATGTTGGGCGACAAAGACCGGCGCCGGCAAGGGATGAGCGAGATTCGTGAGAAGCTGGGCAAGAGCCTGAGGGCCGCCCGTGCTGCTTCCAATGACGATGGCTTTTGCGGTAAACCCCTTGGGTAACGCAATCGCGTTAGCCTGCCTGTTTTGGACCTGTTGCCAGGCTACCGTCTTAAAGCACGCGCAGCGGACGCTCACGGCCGCAATCAGCTTCTCATGAAGGAGTGACTTGCATCGAGTCTTCGGAATGAAGTCGATCGCGCCAAGCGATAAAGCTTCGAGCGTCGTCTTTGCTCCCGCCTCGGTGGCTGAGCTGACCATAATCACTGCCGCGGAGGATTTCGCCGCCAGTTGTTGCAAGGCATCGAGGCCGCCCTGCACAGGCATCTCAACATCCAGCGTTATAACATCTGGCTGAAGCTCCAATGCTTTTTCGACGCCCTCTTTTCCGTCGCACGCCGTGCCGACAACCGTAAAGCGCGGGTCGGAGCAAATTTCTCGGGATAGCGCATTGCGCATGAATGCCGAGTCGTCGACCACAAGAACCCGGATACACTCAGTCAAGATTATGGCTCCTATGACTGCCATCAAAGATCTTGAGCCTTTCCTGAAACGCTTTTGTGAAGCTTACCTCGGATAGAATGCGCCCAGCCCATAGCATGGCGAAAAAGCGTAAGATCTTGGCTTCATCCTTCGACAGGCTCAGGATGAGGTCGCGTGTTTTCAACGGCTTAGCACTCATGGTGAGCTTGTCGAACCATGGACATCAGCCCGTTAGATGGCATGGCAAGGCTTAAAGTTCGTTAAAGCAGCAATGCTCTATTCGGACGAGCGCCAATATTATCGCGGGACCTGACTCGGGGCGAGCGAGGCCGGCGCAAGTCGAATCGCTCATACGGCGCACAAAGCGCTCGACTAACCGGGTTTGAGTATGACTGAAACGCCTATCCCCGCGCCAACCGCACAACGAAAACTGACAGGCACGGAAAAGGCCGCCGCCTTGCTGTTGGCCGTTGGCAAGGACAATGCGTCCAAAATTCTCGCTCAACTCGACGATGAAGAAATCCGCACCATAGCGCGCTCGGCCTCCGACCTCGGCGCGGTCTCGCAATCGACCCTGGACGCCATCGCGGAGGAATTCGTGATCAAGGTGACCATCGATGGGGGACTGAGGGGCTCCTCCGAACATGTCGAGAAGCTGCTAGGGGAGATCATGCCCCAGCAGCAGGTCAGGCAGATCATGGCGGATGTCCGGGCCAGGATGAATGAAGCGGTGTGGCCACGCCTCGTCGAACTGCCTGCTCATCTGCTGGCTCAGTTCCTTAACAAAGAGCATCCGCAGATTATAACCTATGTCCTTTCCAAGGTGTCTGCGTCGCTTTCGGCGGAAGTCGTGGCGGCTTTTCCGAGCTATTTACGCAATGAAGTGATGCGGCGGATGCTCACCAATAAGCTCGTCACACAACAATCTCTCCGCCTTCTGGAGCAAGTCCTGCGCGACGAGTTGTTGCTGAAAGTCGCAAAGACCACGGGTCAGGACACACACGAGCGTGTCGCGAAAATCGTCAACAAGCTCAGCAAGAGAGAAATGGAGGAGGTTCTCGACAGCATAGCCGCAAGCCGGCCGAAGGCGGCGGAAACGGTTCGAGGACTGCTCTTCACCTTCGATGACATCAGAAAACTGCCGCCAAGAACAAGAATCGCCCTTTTCGAGAGCATCGAGGCGGATCGCCTAGTTCCTGCGCTCAACCGTGCGGATGATGAAATGAAAGAGTTCATACTGTCGTCCGTGCCGTCGCGGACGCGGCGGGTCATAGAACAGGATCTGGCGGCAGCGCCGCCAATGACTGAAAAGGAGATCGAAAGGGCCCGCCGCGAAATTGCCGACTTCGCACTCCAACTCGCCGATCAGGGCGCCATTAGTCTCGCCTTCGAAGGCGCAGAAGAATAACCCCCGCAGGACTCGTGATTCATGAACCCCAAAAAAAACGAGAGCGTCGGGATCACCGAGAAATTGAAGGAGATAGCAAAACTATCCCTCGACCGGCTCCCAGTTTTGAACTCCATCTTCGAAGATATGGCGGTCACATGCGTCGAGCGCTTCCGGGATTATTGCTCGCCCGCTTTCACGGCATTCGTCAATCAAGTGGCCTCGGGAGACTCCTGGGATCTGCTGGAGGCGAGAGCCGATAGCGTCGCCGTCATCTTTTACTGCCGTGAATGGGATGCCAGAATTCTGCTGGGACTGGAGCGCCGATTTGTATTCGCGGTCATAGAAGCGATGTTCGGCGGCGATGGAAGCGAACTCCCCTTCGACGGGACGCGCCCCTTCACTGCGCTTGAGACACGCGTTGGGCGGCTTGTTTGCGAATTTGCTGCGAAAGCCTTGGAAGCCTCCTTTGGTAAGGTTTGCGAGATCTCCCTCGTTTACGAGCGAACCGAAACGGCGCTGGAGTTCACGACGCTCGGCCAGAACAGCATGATCATGATCGAGGCGAAAATCCTTTTTCAGGTCCTGGATCAAGGCGGCGTCCTGTTTGTGCTTATTCCGCAAAACAGCATGAACCCCATCCGCCAGAAACTGGAGCGCGAGCGCAAGCCGCTGCCCTCATCCTACGATCCGCGATGGACCAGCGCCCTGACCCGGCGGGTCTCCAAGGCGGAGGTCAATTTGTGCGCCATGATTGAAGGCAAGAACATCGAGCTGGATGACATTTTGCGGCTTGAAGCCGGCAAGATGATCGAGCTAAGCGGCACCGATCAAAATATCATACTCGAATGCGAGGGCGATCGCCTCTTTCGCGGCCGTCTCGGTCAATCACGGGGCCACTTTACGGTAACGGTCGATGCGCCGCTCAACGAAGATTTGTTTCTGGAAATTCTTGATGGACCCCTGACCGAGACTTAGGGTCCGCATCCGCCCAACGCAGCGCGGCTTCGATGGCTGCCCCGCCTTGGACCAGTTTAAGTGTGGAAGCTATCTCGCAGTTCCCGAGACCGGCACGAGATGCAACTCCAGGAGAAGACGCAGTGGCTGACCATGCAGCCCAATAATCTTCAGTTGAAGGCCCTTGAAGCCCAGTCGCCTGCGCCAAGGCTATCCATGAACTCGACGCCAGAAAGGTTGAGGACGACATCTTCTTTTGCTTCCGAGAGACGATCGACGTTGGACCAAATATCACCGACGAAGGCTGCGTCTCCGTTTAAAGCGCATTTGTGAAACATGGGCTTCGCCACACTGAACAATCAACTCACGCTCCGCTGAGCAACCAACTCTATTCTGACATCGATGGATGGAGCCGCTATTAGCGAATCCGCTGAAGCTTGAAGCAAGTTGTTCGCAAGCACCCTTAATAAGTTGAAAATGCGCTCCACTAGCGCGGGCGGCGCATTGAGCTGATCGCTTCGTCAATCATGTGGTTTGCGGCCGCCATTTCGCGCGTGGCTTTGAAGTCATCCGAGGCTTTATGGCGATCAGGGTGGCTGCAACATGCGAAACGGCGTCTCAGGCCGCGAAGCTCGGGGATCGATGTGGCCTTGGCGATCTGCTCCTTGAGGTCCAAAAGTGAGAGAGGGCCCGGTGTGGGCGCGCTTTCGACTAACTCCTCATAGTAGGAAGAGGCGCGCGCTGCGTTTCTTGCAAGGGCGGCGCCCAGCGAAAGCATGACCTCGGCCACTTTGGTTGAGACTCGGAAAGCGGGCCCATCAAGGTTAGGGTGTCCGCCGTTTTCTGCTAGCTTGCCCAACAACACACTGAAGTTTTCCATATCGGATCAACCCTGAGCGATAATCACATGCCCTTTTTCGGCAGCCCCGGATTTTGAGGCGAGGCGCAAGTGTTTGTATTTGCTATCTCAAAGGCGGTCTAGAAGTGTGCCGAACCATGATACGCACTCAAATACAGTACACATGCTAAATCTACACTTAACGGAAGCCAGGTGAACGATAAGTTATAAAGGTAGTTAACGAGAGAACTTTTGATTAATACTTAAGCGCACAGATCCTATTTTATTGAAAAAATTACTAAAAGCTTGCCCTTTATGCGCCGCTGGGAGCGTATCCTGCCTTGCCGTCGCAGCTCAAACGCCTCGCCGCCAATAGGCTGCTGAAAAAGGCGGAACTCCAGGCTGCATTCTCAGACAAACTCGGATGAGGTGGAGTGATTTCAACGGCTTGGACCTCATGGTGAGCTTGCCGAACTATGGGCTGCATCGTTTTCCGCCCCCTGCTAGTCCTTAAGTCCAAAAAGCCTTGATAAAGGGCGCGAAAAGGCTTTCCTGTGCCACAAACACAAAGCCTCAGCTTCTTTCCAACGATAGGAAGGGAAACCCCACATGCAGGCAACTCTCACCCTCAGGATGACGGGCCCGCTCGTTGCGGCCGCGCTCCTCGTAGTCCCAACGCTTGCGATGGCGCACGGCCCGACCCGCCAGAAAGTCACCGAGTCCGTGGAAATCAACGCGCCAGCAGACAAAGTCTGGGCGAAGATCGGAAATTTCCAGGACATGTCCTGGCATCCAGCGGTGGAGAAGACGGAGGGCCAGGGCGGCAGTGAGAAGGGCGCCACGCGGAAGCTCACCTTGAAGGGCGGCGGCGTGATCGAGGAGGCCCTCGAAAAGCATGACAATGCGAAGATGTCCTACAATTACCGCATCGCGAACGTCGATGTGAAGGTCTTGCCTGTCACAAACTATTCGTCCTGGTTAACCGTCGAGCCGGAAGAGGGCGGAAAGAGCAAGGTGGAGTGGAAGGGCGCCTTCTATCGCGGCTATCCTAACAACGATCCACCGGCCGACCTTAGCGATGAAGCCGCGATCAAGGCTGTGACGGGGGTGTATCGGGGCGGGCTCGATGCGCTGAAGAAATCGTTGGAAGCCGGCGGCTCGTGAGTTTGAAGCGCCTAGCCTGCCTCCTCCTCGGAAGCGTCATCTGCGCCGCGGCGCCCGTAACGGGCCGCGCCCTCGCTGCGGAGGAGGCCTTCGTCACAAACCAGAACGACGACACCGTCGCCGTCGTCGATCTGGACAGCATGACGGTTGCTGCAAAGCTTGCGATCGCCGGTAATCCCGTTGGGGTGGCCGTCTCCCGCGACGGTAGCCGGGGCTATGTTACAAGTTCGGAAGGCAAGACGCTGTCCGTGATAGACGCGGCGGAGCGAAAGGTCGTGAAGACCATCAGCCTCAAGGGCGGCCCCTTCGGGGTGGCGGTGCATCCTTCCGGGCGGCCGGTCTATGTTACGGACTGGTTCGAGCATCGCATTTGGGTCATTTCGCCCGACTCCGGCGAAGTCACGACCGAAGTCGTTGTCGGAAATTCGCCTTCCGGCATCGCCGTCACCGGCGACGGACGCACCATCGTGACCGCCGACCGCGACAGCGATCAACTCTCTTTCATCGACGCGGGGACTCTGAAGGTCAAAGGCGCCGCGAAGGTTGGCAAGCGGCCGTTCGGCGTGGCGATCGACGATAAAACAGGCCGCGCCTTCACGGCGAACGTCGGGAGCAACTCGGTTTCGGTCGTCGATATCTCAAGCGGGACGGTTCTGGCCGAGGTGAAGACCGGCGAACGCCCTTATGCCGTGGCGCTTGCGTCCGGGAAAGCGTTCGTGACCAATCAATATGAGGGGACGCTTACGGTCTTCGATACGGACACATACAAGCCCGCAGGCGAGATCGAGGTCGCCGAATATCCGGAAGGCGTCGCGGCGAGCGGCGACGGAAAATTCATCTACGTCGCCAACTGGTTCGACAACACGCTCATGAAAATCGACGCGATTTCGAACCGGGTCATCGGCAAGGTTCAAACGGGGAACGGTCCAAGAGCCTTCGGGGCCTTTATTCGCCAAAAGCCTTAAGAGGATTTTGCTGGCGGGCGCTTTGCCCAACACTCATATGTCTTGATGACGCCCCGCACCGGGATCAACATGGACATCAAGGCAATAAACCAGATCGCGCGGGCTCTTATCGCTCTGACGCTGCTCCTGCTTGTATCGCCTGCGCGGGCGGCAGACGCCGTCCCGGAGGGTCCTCTGCCGGTCAAGCAGATTGCGCCCGGCGTCTACGCCTTCGAGGGAGCCGTTGCGCTCATGAACAGCGGCAACGAGGGCGCGATTGCGAATGTCGGATTTATTGTCGGCGAGACCGCGGTCGCCGTCATCGATACGGGCGGCAGCGCGCGGGAGGGACGGCGGCTTTTGGAAGCCATACGGTCGGTGACCGAGAAGCCGATCCGCTATGTGATCAACACCCACATGCACCCCGATCACATTTTTGGGAACGCCGCCTTTGAGAGCGAGGGCATCACTTTCGCCGGACACAAGAACTTGCCGAGGGCGCTTAGCTCGCACGGCCGGAATTACCTCGATAAATTCCGTCAATTTCTTGGCGAGGCCTTGATCGCGGACATCAAAATCATCCCCCCCAGCCTCCTTGTTTCCGACGAATTGCGCCTTGACCTCGGAAACCGTCCTCTTACCCTGAGGGCGTGGCCGACGGCGCACACAGACAACGATCTGACGGTCTTCGATAACACTACCGGCGTTCTTTTTGCGGGCGACCTTCTCATGCTCCAGCATATTCCAGTTGTGGACGGAAGCACTCGTGGATGGCTTTCGGCTTTAAACGGCCTCGCGAGCATGAAAGCCACGAAAGTTGTTCCGGGGCACGGCCCGATCGTCACGAACTGGCCCGAAGCACTCAGTGACGACCAGCGCTATCTCAACCGCCTCGCCGGGGACGTTCGCGGGTTGGTCGCGAAAGGCGCCCCCATCTCGAAGGCCGCCGGAGCGGCCGAGTCCGAGAAAAACAACTGGGGTCTCTTCGACGAATACAATACGCGCAACGCCACCGCAGCGTTCGCCGAGCTTGAGTGGGAGTGAAACGAGACATGTCCAAACGTCGCATTATCCGGTTGGGAAGGCTTGCAGCCGGATTCGTCCTCGCCGCGTTTCTTTGCGCCCCCGTGCACGCCGAGAGCGCAGAACAACCGGATCAGCCATCCGAAAAGACGTGGACGGAAATCAAGGACAACATCTTCAACGGCGTGACGCTTGAGGACGGAACCGGCATCGTCTCGCTGGAAACGCCTCTCCGTGCGGAGGACGCCGCCATTGTGCCGGTCTCCGTAAAGGTAACGCTGCCCGAAGGCGATGATCGCACGGTCAAGCGCTTCACCCTTGTCATCGACGAGAACCCGGCCCCGCTGGCAGGAATATTTGAGATCGGGCCTTCTTCCGGGGTGACGGCAATCTCCACCAGGGTTCGCGTCAACTCCTACACCTATGTTCACGCCGCCGCCGAGTTGAGCGATGGAAAGACCTATGTCGTGAAGAATTACGTCAAGGCGTCGGGCGGATGTTCGGCGCCAGCCTCCAAGGATGCGGATGAGGTGGCCGCCAATACCGGGGCGCTTAAGTTCAAGCAGTTCTCGGCATCCGACGGAACGCCGGACAAGACGCGGGAAGCGCAAATCATGATCCGCCATCCCAACTATTCCGGGATGCAGATGGATCAGGTCACGCGTTACTACATTCCGGCGAATTTCGTGGAAGAGCTGAAGGTCTGGCAAGGCGACAGCCTGGTATTCACGATGAACGGCGCCATCTCCATCTCCGAAGATCCCAATATCCGTTTTACCTACACGCCGAACGGCGCCGATCATTTCCACGCCGAGGCGCGCGACACGAAAGGCAGGATGTTCAAGGCGGAGTGGCCGGTTGAATCGGGCGCGATGTAGCCGCTCCTGTGAAGGCGGGCGGCCGTGTCGTCAGAAGGATCTTCGCCTTCTAAAATCGTTTTAGATCAATAAGAAAACCGCTGTTGGAAGCGTCATAAGAGGAGGTTGAAGTGAAATCACGCGCCGCCGTTGCTTTTGAAGCGAAAAAGCCGCTGGAAATCGTCGAAGTCGATCTGGAAGGGCCGAAGGCTGGCGAAGTGCTCGTCGAGATCAAGGCCACAGGCATCTGTCATACCGACGCGTATACGCTGGACGGGTTCGACAGCGAAGGCATCTTTCCCTCCATCCTTGGTCATGAAGGCGCGGGCATCGTCCGGGAGGTTGGACCGGGCGTCACCAGCGTAAAGCCCGGCGATCACGTCATCCCGCTCTACACGCCGGAATGCCGCCAGTGCAAATCCTGCCTCAGCCGCAAGACCAATCTCTGCACCGCGATCCGCGCCACCCAGGGCAAGGGGCTGATGCCTGACGGCACGAGCCGTTTCTCCTACAAGGGCCAGACCCTTTATCACTATATGGGCTGCTCCACCTTCTCGAACTTCACGGTTCTGCCCGAAATTGCGGTGGCGAAAATCCGCGAGGACGCGCCCTTTGACAGCTCCTGCTATATCGGCTGCGGCGTCACCACGGGCGTTGGCGCGGTCGTGTTTACGGCCAAGGTCGAACCTGGGTCGAACTGCGTCGTCTTCGGTCTCGGCGGCATCGGCCTCAACGTCATTCAGGGCTTGAAGCTCGTCGGCGCGGACAAGATCATCGGCGTTGACCTCAATCCTTCGAAGGAGGAGTGGGGCCGCCGCTTCGGTATGACCCACTTCGTCAACCCGAAGGATGTCCAAGGCGATCTCGTCGCCCGTCTCGTGGAAGTCACCGGCGGCGGCGCGGACTACACCTTCGACTGCACGGGCAACATCAACGTCATGCGGACGGCGCTCGAATGCTGCCATCGCGGCTGGGGCCAGAGCATTATCATCGGCGTCGCGGAAGCCGGAAAGGAAATCTCGACGAGGCCGTTCCAGCTCGTGACTGGACGCGTCTGGAGAGGCTCCGCTTTCGGCGGCGCGCGCGGGCGCACCGACACCCCCAAGATGGTTGACTGGTATATGGAGAATAAGATCCAGATCGACCCGATGATTACGCACAAGCTGCCGCTAGAGAAGATCAATGAGGCGTTCGAACTGATGCACGAAGGCAAGAGCATCCGCTCGGTCGTGGTTTACTGATCGCTCCAAACCCCGTCATCCCGGCCAAGCGAAGCGCG